>JAUXCL010000076.1 GCA_030618905.1 Bacteroidales bacterium
AAAACCTTTAAAGGTTCCGGGTTGATGTATCCATTGGTAACCATTGCATTAGACAGGTTGTTTTTTGCAGCCAGCCTCGCAATATCCATCATAAACTCAACCCAAACAGTAGGTTCATTATAAGTATACGAGATGCCGCAATTTTCAGAATCTTTCAAGGCTACTTCCAGAACTTCTTCCGCCGAATAATTATGGAGGTATGGATAATCTTCAACACCATATTGCGATATCTCATAATTCTGGCAAAACTTGCAGCTCAGGTTACATCCCACGCTACCTACCGAAAGGATATTCCTTCCGGGATGAAAATGGTACAATGGTTTTTTTTCAATGGGATCAAAGCGAATAGAGCATACTTTCCCGTAATTCAGAGACACCAATGATCCATCAATATTCTTTCTGACTTTACAGACACCTGTTTTCCCGGAAGCCAAAAGGCAATTATGCGGGCAAAGTGTGCAGCGAACTTTCTGATCATCCAGCTGATCGAAATATTGGGCGGTGTTCATGGTTTGTGGAGTGGCTTTCCAATGATGAAAATACTACAATAAGCGCTTCAATGCAAGAATTTTAAGCATTAATAGCCCATTTCCCTAAGGCGGTCTACCCATTTCTCAGCGACCAGGTAATTGTAATCTTTAAGTTTCTGTATAAGCTTAGCGGGGGAATCTTCCACGATCAGGTTTAACAAGTGTTCTTCTCTCAGGAATTTGTCTTCTTCAGCCCTCTTCAGAAAACTGATCAGGTCATCAAAGAAGCCATCGGTATTGAGTATGCTTACGGGCTTCTGCATCAGGCCAAGCTGATTCCAGCTGAGGACTTCAAATAATTCATCAAAAGTCCCAATCCCACCGGGGAGGGCGATAAAGGCATCTGATTTAGCTGCCATCAGCTCCTTGCGCTCCGACATGGTTTCAACAATATGCATCTCTGTCAATTTTTTATGTGCAATCTCTTTTTCCATTAAAGCTTGTGGCATGACACCGATAACATTTCCTCCTTTCTCCAGGATGGTATCGGCAATAATCTTCATTAATCCTATATCAGCTCCGCCATAAACCAGATTAAGGCCTTCCTGAACCATCTCTTCAGCCATCTTTATGGCATGATTCATGTATTTGTCGTGTACGCCCCTGCTGGAACCACAGAATACACATATGTTCTTCATAATCGCAATCAGTTGAAATTTGATATCTTTGAGACGGACAAAAATACATAAAATCAAGCCATTATGAATGAACTATATCCCCTGAAATTCAAGTCTGTTTTCAAGGATAAAATATGGGGCGGACAGAAGATGAAGCAGTTTAAGGGTATGGATTTTTCCCCATTACCCAACTGCGGGGAAGCCTGGGTATTATCAGGAGTTAAGGACAATGAGTCGATTGTGGAGAATGGCTTTCTGGCAGGTAATAACCTGAATGAAGTGGTGGAGGTCTATATGTATGACCTTGTCGGGGATAAGCATTATGAAACTTACGGAAATGAATTTCCTATCCTGGTAAAATTGATAGACGCCAACGACTGGTTATCCATCCAGGTCCATCCGGATGATGAGCTTGCAACGCGGAGAAAAATAGGCAGGGGTAAAACAGAGATGTGGTATATCCTGGGATCTGATAAAAATGCTGAAATTATCACCGGATTTAACAAAAAAGTTGACAAAAGCACTTACAAACAACATCTGGATAATAAAACCCTGAAGGACATTTTAAACTTTGAAAAAGCTGAACGGGGAGATGTATTTTTCATGCCTGCCGGACGCGTCCATGCGCTGGGGCCGGGGATTTTTCTTGCAGAAATACAACAAACCTCGGATACTACTTACCGGATCTATGATTGGGACCGGGTAGATGATCAGGGCAAATCGAGGGAGATCCACACAGAACTGTCACTTGATGCCATCGATTTTAACGTTTATAATGATTATAAAAGCAATCCTGATATTAAACAGGACCAAACAGCAAACCTCGTTAACAGCCCTTACTTTACCACAAATCTCATTAAGTTGTCAGGGCATTCACTTGAAAAAGAGATCAGCGCACTTGACAGTTTTATCATCTATTTATGTGTCAAAGGAAAAGTTGAGCTTCTCTACACCGGTGGAAATGAGTATTTGGAAGCAGGGGAAGTAGCTTTGATTCCGGCCATAATGGAAAATTTGATTCTGAATCCTAAAGGAGATAGTGAAATTCTTGAGGTTTATATTGTCTAACGTAATTATTTTTTAATTTTGATATTCATATTCTCATATTTAAGATAATCAATATCTAAACCAATTTAATTATGAAAAAGATTTTGCTGATTACTACATTGCTGCTCATGACATCGGTTGTCTTCTCACAAACCTCTGAAGCCAAACAAAGAAGTAAGCTCCCTGCTGTTGACCTGAAAACCATGAATGGAGAGCCCTTTAACACTTCGAATATATCCAATGATGGCAAGCCAATTATTTTAAGCTTTTGGGCCCTTTGGTGCAAACCCTGTATCAGGGAATTGAATACCATCAGCGAAGTTTATGATGACTGGGTTGATGAAACAGGTGTGAAGCTAATCGCTGTTTCCATTGATGATACCAGGTCAAGTTCACAGGTTAGCACTTTTGCCAATGGAAATGCCTGGGACTATGAAATATTGCTGGATCCAAATGGAGATTTTAAGCGGGCAATGAATGTAAATTTGATCCCACATACTTTTCTAATTGACGGAAATGGGAATATTGTTTGGCAGCATACTTCATTCTCAGAAGGATCTGAGCTTGAACTGATTGATAATGTACGAAAGGTGGCCAATGGTGAAAGCCTTGATTAATATTCACCAGGGCAATCGGCCATAGTACATCAAACCAAACCAATTACCAAATTCAAAAAATGCTCTTTATATGAAATTTAATCCATTTCAAATCATTCTTGCCTTCCTGCTCCTGGCACCTGTATCTTTGATAGCACAGCAGAATCCATTTACGGGTGGACAGGTTCACGGAAGCTTTCAAATAGATGCAGCCTATTATCAAACAGACTCAAAACTTGGGATAACAGATTCATTATTGGCTGGCAAAGAATTTCGCATGAACTCTTACGGCAGGGTGACCTATACCAACGGCAGGTTTGAAGCCGGATTACGTTTTGAGGCCTACCTGCCGCCACTTGCCGGGTTTGACACCCGCTATGACGGCCTCGGTATACCGAATTATTACGTTAAATACAGTTGGGACAAACTGGAAGTCACTGCCGGTAACTTTTATGAGCAGTTTGGAAACGGACTGATCCTTAGGATCTACGAAGAATGGCAACTGGGTATTGATAATTCCATCCGGGGACTCCGGGTCAAGTACAAACCTGCCAAAGGTGTTATTATCACCGGTTTATATGGGGTTCAACGGTATTTCTGGGAACCCTATTTCGATGGCAATCGCGGAATCGTCAGGGGTATCGACGGTGAATGGTTTCTCAATGAGTCCATTAAAGGGATGGCAGACATGAAAACCAAATTTATCCTTGGTGCAAGTTTTGTCAGTAATTATGAGAAAGATCCCCAAAAGAAAACAATCATAGATTCAACGGTATATGCCTATAAACTTCCCAGGAATATTTCTGCCGCTTCAGGAAGATTAAACATTATCCATGGTGGTTTTAGCCTGATAACTGAATATGCCTATAAGATCAATAATCCTTCAGCGATGAATGATTATATCTATAAAACCGGTGATGCATTTTTCATCACCTTATCCTATTCCAGGAAAGGATTAGGGCTTATGTTGACGGCAAAGCGGATTGACAATATGAGTTATAAATCTAAATCCAGTGTTGTAGGTAACGAGCTGGACATCAACTATCTTCCACCCCTGACAACACAGCAGATTTACAGTCTTGCCACCATGTATCCGTATGCTTCCCAACCCAATGGTGAAATGGGCCTGCAGGGTCAGATCGTCTATACGATCCCCAAAAAGTCTAAGTTAGGTGGCAAATACGGAACCAAGATAAAATTGGATTATGCCAATATTGGCTCTATTGACATGCAGCCCATTGCCCCGGGAGTTCCGATAGGACAATCAGGGACAAAAGGGTATACCTCTGATTTCTTTAAGAGAGGAGATGAACATTTTTACCAGGAATTTGATGTATTGCTGAGCAAGAGGTTCAATAAGAAATGGAAAGCTGTTGTAGCCTATGTGTATCAAAATTCCAATATTGAAGTCGTTGAAGGACATATTGGAGAACCCGATGTACATGCCAACATCGCGATCGCAGATGTAACCTACAAGATTACGCCCATTAAATCCCTCAGGTTTGAATACCAACAGTTATTTACGAAGCAGGATAATGGTAATTGGGTGATGGGGCTTGTGGAGTTTAATGTTGCTCCACACTGGTTCTTTACGCTTATGGATGAATACAATTACGGAAACCCGGAAGAGGCCATGCAACTTCATTATTACAATGCAGCTTTTGCATATGTGAGAGGTGCAACACGTATTGCCATGGGTTATGGACGGCAACGAGAAGGGCTGCTGTGTGTAGGCGGTGTGTGCCGACAAGTGCCTGCATCTAACGGATTTACACTAACCATTACCAGCACCTTTTAAAATACATTGAACATGAAAAATATTAAAACATACATTTTACCCATCATCATACTCATCTTCACCATCACTGCCTGTGATGTCATCGAAGAGCCTTATTTAGTTCCGCTTGGAGAAAAACCACCGGAACCAGGGGTTAAGGTTAAGAAAGTACTCCTTGAGGAATTTACCGGTCATAAATGTCCTAACTGTCCTGAGGCTACAGAAGAGGCTAAAAACCTGAAAGGTATTTATGGTGAGCAAATTGTAATAATGGCTATCCATGCCGGTGGACTGGCAACACCTGACGCATCAGGGTTGTACACTGCCGATTTTACAACATCAACCGGTAATACTGTATATGCCAAATATGATCCCGGGTATGTTCCCTGTGGCAGTGTCAACCGGATGAAAGACAAAGCAGAGTTTTATACCAGCTGGCAGGCCGATGTTGAAACACTTCTCGAAGAGCCCCAGGAGGCGAATATTGTCATCAATAGTACGTTCGATGACATTAATTTCGCACTTGATGTTACTGTTGACGTGGAATTTCTGGTGGACCTGACCGGGACCTATAACCTGTGTTTTTATGTTCTTGAAAGCGGAATTATTGCCCCTCAGCTAAGTGATACAGGAGATATCCCGGGTTACCAGCATGATCACATGTTAAGAGGTTCTCACGGTGGAGCCTGGGGATTGGAAATCGCAAGCGGGAACATCCTTGCCGGTGAAACCGCCTCAAAAGAATTTCAAGTTACCATTGAGCAGGGCTGGATCCCGGAAGAGACCAGTGTTGTTGCTTTCATCACTGATGATGCTACATTCAGGGTCCTGCAGGCAGAAGAAAAACACATTACTGCATTTTAACCATCTTCCGGGTTTCAAGGCCAGAAGAGGTTATGATCCGGTAGAAATAAATGCCCTCGGGCAAGTCCTGACCGGAAATATTTTCATTGCCCCATTGAACGATATGCTTTCCTGCGCTCATCTCTTTGCTGATGACTGTCTCTATTCTCTGACCGGAAAGATTGTATACTTCAAGGGTCACGTGCGTAGTTTCCGACAATTCAAAACTGATGTTGATACGGCTGCTAAAAGGATTTGGGTAATGGTCATTAACCTGCAATACTGTATTGCCATCCAGTTCATGAATTGTTGTAACGATACTCTCGATACCAAAGAAATCAAGAAATACAGCCATCAGATCATCTTTTGTTAAATCACCATCATCCAGTCCGCCAAACTCAAGCGACATACCGATAGTTTTGTAAGCACCGGCATCATTGGAAACTGCACAACCATACACAGGATCCTCATTCTCAAAGAATAATTCCGCAGTATTCAATGCTGCAATATGATCCATATAATTGTTATCACCGCTATAGGTGTAATCCATTCCCGCACAAATTGAACCATCCTGTCCTATGACAGTACTCATATCACCACTGCCATCATTGAGGCCATCAATATTGAACATGGGATGAACTGCAGTTTCACTATCGAAGGCCCAGGTATCCGAGCCTTCCATATAAAGCATGCCTCCATCATTCAGGTAAGCCGCCAGGACATCTCCTTCATCCATTGATAAGGCATAATTATCGGGAAATACGCCCAAACAGATGAAAGTTGATGCATACAGGTTTATGTTTTCGGGGATAGCGGTAGCATATTCAGCACTGACACCCAGGTTTTCAAGACAAGTCTGGATCTCATTCGCTGAGTTGTTGTTGCCGTCAAAGTCCAGAATCAGTACCGGGATCTGACCGATAATAATGTTGAATTCATCATCAAAAGCGATACCGGGATCTGCAGTCATATGGAAGTCGAAATCCGCCATAAAACCATCTGGAGTTGACTCATCAGCTGTCACAATATAAGTTTGAGCCAGTGAATCTCCCGAAACAATATTGCCATAGTAAAGTATTGATTCATCCAGGCTTATGTATGTACTTGCCGGGATCAGTTCACCATTCACACTTTGGGCATCTGAAGACCCATTATTCTTAACGCTTATTATAAGCTCTGCTGTTTCACCCGGTTCCAGTTTGCCATTGTTATTACCGTTGGGATCATTGATCGAAAAGCTCCAAAGATTCAGTACAGGAGCATGGCCCATATCATTGAAATTGCTGTTCCAGGTTTCATCACCTGTAGATTCAATTTCAAAATTGATATTGTGAAGATCCGGAATGTCATTCGCTGTATTAAAGGCAACAGCACCGGAAACCAGCAATGTATCACCTGCCGGAATAGCATCATATGTTTCCAGGCTATCCGTGAAAGTAATGAACTCATCACCTGTTGAAACGATAACTTCAACATTTGTGGCATCATCCAAACCGATATTGGTGAGTGCCAGATTGAACAGTATGGATTCACCGTAATCAATCATGCCGTTTCCATTCCCAGCGTTATCGTCCACCTCATGATATGCATAAACTACATAAGGGCCATTGGCAGGAAGCACATCAACGGTATCGTATATGGTTTCAGTATTAAAAGCAGTTACAACCAGCAATGCTGTACCTGGTGTGAAGGTTTGGTTAATTATCACTGTCCCTGAGGCATCCGTAAATCCCCTCATATAGACATCCCCCTGGCTCAATGCCACCATAGCTCCTTCCACAGGTCCGGATGATGATGAAATGGTAGTTAGAAATGGTATACCAGACATCACTGTGGTATTCGACACAGTCAATTCTTCTGGTTCAGCCGTACGCATTTGCAGTGATGGATCACCAAAATAATTCCATGTTTTAGCTGTTTCCCAGTCTGAACTACCCCCCGATTCTGTACACATCAATGTCAATCCATTGAAGACCATTGAACCGATAGTTGTTCTTTGTTCAGTGGTATTTATCCCGTTCTGACCGGAATGGGCACTATAATCATAGCCTCCTGTCAGCACATCACTGAAATAATCCTGTCCCCGCATGGGTGGGTCCCAGGGCTGGCTGATAGATCCCCCAAGAAACATAATTGCACCTCCGTTTTCTTTCTTGAGCCAGGCTTCTGCAAAACAATCACCCCCTGACTTATTGAATTCACCATTGTTACAGGCTACTGAAAAAATGGCGGGCAGGCGGTCTGCATTGCTCAGGTTATTCACTGAGCTGTTACCAAATCCTGTTGTACCCCATGAAGTGGCTGAACCATGACCACAGTAATTAATGATGCTGGTACCGGTATTCACCGCATTACTTACCATGCTTCCGCTTGCACCCGGGTCATAGATTGAATTATGTGAATCATAGGTGAACGGGTCCAGTTTGTCATCGTAGATCACATCGATATGCTCAAAGTCATCTTCGTTGTCATCCCCGGGTCCTTCATTAGAAGCAATTCCTGTTGAAATAGCATACCATGCAGCTGCCATTTCCGGATTTTTCTCATAAGTGACAACCTTGTCAACCTGTATGGTCACATGACCTGCATCGTTGGCCGACATCCTGCCAATGCAGATATCTGCAAAGTCATCCGTACCAGCAACACATCCCAGTTGTGGATCCATTGGGTAGTACCCACTCAGGACATTACTTTGAATGTCAGCCCAGTCACCAACCAGCTGCACATACAACAAATTATTATTGTCATCATACGCTTGTTGAATGACAGATTCAACATTGGTCCCTGTTGCCACAACTTCCTTTTCGACCAAATACCCTTTTTCTTTCTTCCATTGAATATAGGGCTCAATGGCATCTTCATCCCGGTCTGTACAAATCACAAGGATATCACCAACCTCACTTATGGTCAGGTCGTCCCTGTTGTTTCCATAATTGATGAAAACAGAGCGATATACCGCATCCATCTCATAAAGAACGGATTCAACATCCTTGTTCAATGGATTTACCGGTGTACTTTCATTTTCCACCAGTTGAATTTCAATTCTGGTGTACACCCTGAGTTTTTGTTGCCGGGCATTATACTGAAAGGGATAAACATATACTGAAGTTCCCCGGATATCACGGATGATAAAAGGCCTGGTGTTTTTGGTAATTTTTTCAGGATACCAGTTGTCGGTAATTGACTTAGGATCAATCTCATACGGTATAGTGGAAGGATCCTGGTCCCTGTAAATCACTCCCCTGGAGGGCAACAAAGGATAAGTCAGGTCATATTCAACGTAATCCTTGGCGGTCACACTGATGTCAACGTTGTTTTTAGCTGATAGCTGAACAGATGCACTTAGAAACGGCAATGCAGCATAGCCTTTTTTATTGGTTTTAACACTTCCATTAAAGATGATGTTGGTGTATATAGTTCCGTCAATCCGGATATCAGCAATATTGTAATCCTGCAATTCAAAATTCAGGATGTAAGTTCCTTGAGCAGGCTGTGCAAATTGAACATCATAAGCACCACCGGTGGCAAAAAGATGCACAAAAGCAAAAACGCCAACACATAATAACAAGATTTTTTTCATATCTAAAAGGATATATAAGAAATATTGATTTCGTATCTTTTAATTCATGATCACCAGCTTGGTGGAGACCCGTTGCTTATTCGTTGTCATAATACAATGATAAATTCCTGCTTTTAAGGCAGTAGAGTTGATCTGATAATGATGCACTCCGGCAGGCACATCCTGCATATCGAGGATATTACCCACCAATTGACCGACTGAATTGTATATTTTAATGCTGACTTCATCCTGAGCTGCCATTTTCAACATAATTTGCGCATCAGCACCTGAAGCAGGGTTCGGATAAACCTTCATATCAGCTTCATATCCGCCAGGCTGCTCGTTGATGCCGGTCCAGATATATTCAACCCCAAAGAAATCGAGGATGGCTGCCATCAATCCGTCTTTTGTGAAATCACCATCCTCCAGGCCTCCAAACTCAAATGAGGTTCCAATGGTTTTATAAGTACCGGCATCATATGCCACGCCATTGAAATATTCTGCAGGAAGGCTTTCAAACAATAAGAAAGCAGGTGCAATTTGCCCGATATGGTCAATGTAGTTATTTTCTCCGATGTAATTATAGGACATATCTGCACAGAAGGAACCTGGAACACCAAGGATGGTTTCAAGGTCACCTGTACCATCACTGATACCTTCAATCCTGAACATTGGATGAACCGCTGTTTCCGGGTCATAAGCCCATGTATCGCCGCCTTCCATGAAAAGCATTCCGCCATCATCCAGGTAATCAGCCAGGACCTGGCCTTCTGCATCACTAATGGCATAATTGTTATTATAAATACCAAGGCATACGAAAGTGGACATATACAGGCCCATGTCATCCGGAAACTCGGTCATAAGATCAGCCCCAACACCTATGTTTTCCAGGCAAGTCATGATAGTATCAGCTGAGTTATGGTTTTTGTCAAAATCAAGGATAAGTACCGGTATTTGACCTGCTACAAGGAAAAAATCTTCCTGGATAGCATATGCACCGGCCTGGGCCATGGTTGTAAACGCAATAGAAGTTCCTGTTGAGATCTCTTCAGAAACACTTACATTGTAAACGGCATATTTCATATCCTGT
>JAUXCL010000020.1 GCA_030618905.1 Bacteroidales bacterium
ACTTTCAATTTACCGCCATTGACAATGATGGACAGTCTAGTTCTACAAGCATTGTTATTACAACTGAAGAGGTTTCCGGACCGATTAGTTTTTATGATGATGTTGTACTTGGGTCATTTAATGATACCGAGCCCAGTTTCTTCAACACAATAAGTGGAGCAAGTTATTCAATTGCTGAAGGAGCACAAAATCAAGACCTGGTAGACTTTTGCTTCTTTAAGTCTACATTGGGAGACGATATCAATTATATAGCTGCAACTGATGATGAAAAAGCGCAACTTGTATTTGATTTTAATACCTTTAATTGGACAACTTTTAATGCGACTAAACTTAATACTACGAGTGTTACTCCTGCAGAATTTGATGCGATGGCAGACGATGCGTTCATTCGCGACATCGAAATACCTGATCCTCAAGATGATTTCAGCAGGGTTGAAGTTGAAGTTGATAAAGTATACTCTTTTATCACCGTTAATGGTAAAAAAGGCCTGATCAAGATCAATGACCTTTATGCCCGTGGCGACCGTTCCAACATCGATGTTAAGGTTCAACTATCGACGAAATAGTATATATAACCGTAAATAAAAAGAGGCTGTCTCAAAAGGGCAGCCTTTTTTATTTACGATTTACGGTTTACAGTTTACAATGTACGATTTATGATGTGATTGATATTATTTTCGATATTTGCCCCATCAAGCCAGTTAATTTTTATTCCTGACTTTTCCATTCTCCTGAACCAGGTGATCTGTCTTTTTGCAAACTGATGAATGGCCGTGTTTAATAACCTGAGCATCTCCTCGTAAGTCAACTCATCTAACAGGTATTGAGTTACATATTTGTATTCCAAACCATAAAATTTAAGCCTTTCCTGTTCGATACCACTGTCGATCAAACCCTTCACCTCATCTATCATGCCCGATTCCAACCTGATCTTTAAACGTGAAGTTATCCGTTCGCGGATAATTTCACGTGGAAAATGAACACCAAATATTTGACAATCAATCTTTGGAAAATCCTCCATCAATTCAGGATGATTACGGTAATAATGCTGGATCTCAATTGCCCTGATCAAACGTTTTCTGTCACTCGTATCTGTTATATTGTGCAGCTTTTTCGAGGATTGGAGCAAAACGCCAAGCTGATGGTCACTTTCAGGCTCAAGAGATACCCTCAATTTTTGATTGACAGGAACTTTTAACAGCTGATACCCTTTCAGCACAGCCTCCAGATACATGCCTGTTCCCCCGCAGAGTATCACCCTTTTATTGCGTTCATTAATGCTCCTGTAAGCTTTTATAAAATCTTTCTGGTATTGATATACATTATATTCTGTACCTGGTTCAGCGATATCAATCAGGTGATTAGGGATTTGTTGAGCACCCACTAAATAATCTTTATAATCCTTGCCGGTGCCAATATCCATGCCTCTGTATACTTGCCTGGAATCAGCACTGATCACCTCTGCCCCAATTCGTGAAGCAACAAGGCATGCCAGGCGGGTTTTGCCGGTGGCGGTCGGGCCCAGGATTACGATCATGGAATTCTTACCGGTATTCATCAAACCCTAAATTAATGAATAATCACTGATTGTTGGTACTTTTCTTCCTGCAGAACCAGGAAATCCCGTAAACTGTTCAGCACATCCAATGAGGAACCCTCGAATGAAAGCAATTCAAGATCCCTGCTTGAAATTCCATAGTCAGCCGCAGGAAACAGGCTGCTAATGTTTTCTTTTAAACAGGAAATATCTGATTTCTCCAGGCTCGATTGGGAGGCTTTCAAGTATTGTAATATCCTGAGTCCATCAAACTTATGATGGCAGGCCCTGATAAATTGTTCCGCGGATTTACTGTTCTTCTTCAAGGGCTCCCAGATATTCACATCATTAAAGATTTGCCGGAGAAATGTATTCAAAGGAGTACCTTCCTTTGGATCAGCATATAAGCTTTCAAATTGATCATACGTGGCCTTAATATGATCAAACAAGGAATGATGGTAGATGGGATAGCTCTCCCAGTCACCTGCCCTGCCTTTGATCATTGCCGGACCTGTTCCGAAAAACACCCGGTCGGAGAAACGTGTGCCGGGATATACCTTCTCCCGGTTCCAGACCAGCATTTTTCCATATTTTCTAAGCTTCTGTAAAAAATAAAAATCCTCACCGCTCTTTTTTGGGGTCATTCCACTGATGGCCTTATAGGCCCAGACAGGCACCACCATTGCAGAACCAAGGGCCGTAAAAGCGTAAGGGCTATTGATCCGCCATAAGTTGATGGCATAGTTACGCATATAGATCTCATACCTGAGCATTGCACGGTTTGCTTCAGGTTCATCAACCAGCTTATGATAATAAGGTACAGCCATGCCAACTGCATCCTGATAAGTATTAAAAGTTTCCAACAATGATGTCAGATACCCGGGATTAAACACCGTATCTGCATCCAGGCTAACGATCAAATCATCAGGACCAGCCAGCTGCGCTATGGCATCCATGAGCGTTTTCCTGGCCCAGCCTACGCCATGATCCTTCTTTGTCCAGCCTTTCCCCTTGCTGCTCCTGTCAATAATGGTAACCGGAAAATTTCTTACAGACCTTAACAAGTCCAGTGCTTGCTGATTATCTACACATTGCACTACTTTTTCAGGCATATCCCACCACTCATCCGCTTGATTAACACACACAAACAATTGAAAATCTGCAAAATCCTGATTGCTGACAGCTTCCAGGAAAGTGGGCAATACCGTCATCTCGTTCATGACCGGTAAAGCGATATATATCTTTGAATACCTGCTTTTATGCACCTGGTTATACAATTGAGGGTAGCAGCTAAATTAATAAAACAATTATCACTATATTTGGCTCATTATTTATATTTATTCTAAATTAATTAAGGCATGGAAAGCAACGAAGTGCTGGATAAGCTTCCAAGGCATCTGATGGACCTGGTGATAGAGCAACCTTATAATGAATACACATCACAGGATCATGCAGTATGGAGGTATGTTATGCGGCGCAACGTTGATTACCTGAGCAAAGTTGCCCATGATTCTTATTTAGATGGCTTAACGAAAACCGGGGTCAGCATTGACAGTATCCCTCATATGTATGGCATGAACCGGATACTGAAAGAGATTGGGTGGGCAGCAGTAGCCGTTGATGGTTTTATTCCGCCCTCGGGATTTATGGAGTTCCAGGCCTATAAGGTCCTTGTCATAGCAGCCGATATCAGGCCAATCAATCAAATCGAATATACCCCCGCCCCTGATATTATCCATGAAGCAGCCGGTCATGCCCCTATTATCGCCAATGAGGAATATGCCGATTACCTGCGATACTTTGGCGAGATTGGATGCAAAGCATTTTCATCAGCAATAGATTATGAAATCTATGAAGCCATCCGCCATTTATCTATCCTGAAAGCAGACCCATATACCCCTCATGCCGCTATTGAACAGGCGGAACAAGAATTGGATACTTTAGAAAGAGTACAGGGTCTGCCCTCTGAAATGTCACAAATCCGTAATTTACATTGGTGGACCGTAGAGTATGGTTTGATCGGCGACCTTAAGGATCCTAAAATTTATGGTGCCGGTTTATTATCTTCCATTGGAGAAAGCTACAGTGCCCTTCAGCCAGAAGTCAAAAAAATCCCCTATACAGCAGATGCTGCACATCAGGGATTTGACATCACCACCAGGCAACCGCAATTATTTGTAACACCTGATTTTAAATCACTTACGGAGATTCTGGACGAGTATGCAGACCATATGGCTTTGCGCACGGGCGGGATAAATGGGATCCTGAAGGCGATTGACTCCAACAATACAGCCACCTGTGTTTATAGCTCAGGATTGCAGGTATCCGGCACTTTTACAGATGTGATCATCAACCAGGAACAAGCGGTCTATTTAAAAACAACCGGCCCGACAAGCTTATCTTACCAGGATAAACAATGTGATGGTCAGGGTAAGCAATACCATTCCCATGGGTTCGGCTCACCGGTCGGTCGTATTAAAGGTTCTCAAAAACCACCTGAAACGCTTTCTGATCAAGAATTACAGGAACTCGGAATAGCATTGAACGAAACTGTTGATTTTGAATTTGAAAGTGGCCTGAAGGTTCATGCTTATCTCAACAAGGTATTAAGGCAGGATGGCAAAATATTGATCATGACCTTTACCGGTTGCATGGTCACCTATCGTAGCAAAGTCTTGTTTGAACCCGATTGGGGGGTATTTGATATGGCTGTTGGTGAAAGTATTATCTCTGCTTTTTCAGGTCCCGCAGATCCTGATGCATTCGAACTGAAATACCCCGTACCCAAAGAGAAAACACATAAAATCCAACATACGGACAGCAATAAGCGCCTGCATGGCTTATATGAGCAGATCAGGCAAATCCGCGAAAATGAAAAAGACATTGATCAACTGGACCATATCTGGAACCAGCTGGCACAAGATTATCCTGAAGAATGGCTGGCACCCTTGGAGATACTTGAAATATTAAAAAACCGGGGCAGTGAGAATGGCCTGGCAAGCCTCTGATGGCAAGTTGAAGAATCATATCATTAAGATCTTCAGAGCATCATAAAAATGACCTTCCCTGATATGTCTTCTTGCCAGGGTCATCAATACAGATGTAGCATCTTCGGGATGTTCCAGGATGGCTCTGATGGCGGGAGTATTTTTCATCTCTTCAATCTCCATCGATGAGGGAAGGCTTTCAAGGTTACCAAGCATACCGAGCTCATTGCCGGTCAGCACATTGCTATTGCGGATAAGCTCAGGCAAATTGTCAATACCCATGCCCAACTGCTGAGCCGGTTTTGGAACTTCGAAGATAGCGTCGCCAAAAGCTTTGCTGTAGTAATTCTTGCCCAGTCGGGCAACGAGCCTGATTTTCTGAGGGTCCACTGCACCTTCTTCATCAAGAATATCAGGGTTAATATGGAAAATCAGAATCTCACAAATGACAAGGTTACCTGCACCACCACCGCTTCCGGTTTCAATGATCTCCCTGACTTTACATTCAAATTGTACAGGGGATTCCTTAACCCTGAACGGCCTTACCTTTTCAGACGGCAGCATACCTAAGCCTGCCTTCAGAAATTCATTGACACCTTCAGGATATTCAGTACTTGCAAGGCTGGCCTGTTGCACAAGATCATAAGTGACCACATTGATGACCACTTCGGGAACTTCTTTCAAATTTTTAAAGGTATTTTTGGTTCTATTGTCACGCCCCCTCCTGGATGGTGAGAAGATAAGGGTGGTCGGGTTCACACCAAATACATTAAAGAAGCTGAATGGTGACAGGTTAGGTTTCCCGTTCTTATCAATTGTACTTGCAAAAGCGATGGGTCTGGGACCAACAGTACCAAGCAGGTATTGATGCAATTTCGGTACCGGGATGTCTGCAGGGTTTATGCTAATCATTGTTATATCTTAAATGATAAATTATTTATTCTTTGGCAGGAAGAACTTGTGTTGAAACTTCTCCAAAACCAATTCTCAAGTCATCCTTCTCTGCATATCCTTTCATAACGATGGTATCGAAGTCATGGATAAATTTCCGTTCAATATCTCCCGGAAGTTTTAATGGCTTCGTCCCTTTCCAGGATAATTCCAGCATGGACCCAAAGGAATCAGGACTTGGGCCGCTGATCGTTCCTGAAGCATACACGTCACCAACATTGATATTACAGCCATTTACCGTTTGATGTGCCAATTGCTGGCTCATGTTCCAGTACATGTATTTAAAGTTTGACCGGCAAATCAGGTGTGAGTCCATATTTTGTGGCTGCAGGTAAACATCAAGCTGAATATTGAAATTCCGGTTTCCGGTAAAATCAAGATAAGGCAGTACTTTGGGATCCTGTTCAGGACCTGAAACCCGGAAAGGCTCAAGGGCATCAAGGGTAATGATCCAGGGTGATATCACTGAACCAAAGCTCTTACCCAGGAAAGGTCCCAGTGGAACATACTCCCATTTCTGTATATCCCTTGCCGATAAGTCATTGAACAATACCATTCCGAAAATAAAATCTTCGGCCTCATTCACTTTAATTTGATCCCCAAGCTGTGTCGATCCACCTGCAATAAATGCCATTTCCAGTTCAAAATCAAAAAGGCGGCAAGGACCATAAACCGGCTTGTCCTGGTCATCAGCTTTCATTTGACCTTTGGGCCTGTGAATCGGTGTTACGGACACCACAATAGATGAGCTTCTTCCATGGTATCCAACCGGAATATGCTTCCAATTTGGCAGGAGGGCATTATCCGGATCACGAAACATTCTGCCAACATTTGTGGCATGCTCCTCGCTTGAATAAAAGTCTGTATAATCACCAACCTCAACCGGCATCATCATTTCCACATCATGAAGAGCAACAATAATTTGCGCTTTAGCATCATCATCATTTATCAACTCCGTATTTCCATCCATAAAAACTTCGGAGATACGGTCCCTGACGGCTCTCCAGCCTGGCCTTCCCAATGCAATAAAGTCATTCAGTACCGGTGCATAAAAAACGCTCAGGTCTTTGATTTTCAAATTGTCGAAAAAACCATAATCGGCCATGGCTGATAAGTCAATGACATAGTCACCGATTCGGGATGCCGGCCTGGCAGCGTCATTTTTCCTGATGATCCCAAATGGGATGTTCTGTATTGGAAAATCGGAATTCGGATTTACTTCCAACCATGATTTTAAACCCGGATTATTTGCTTTTATCATATCAATTATTAATATCTGCTTTCAATCGAAAATCGTAAATTGTAAATCGTAAATCGTAAATCTACAAGGTTCCTCTTCGTCTCTGATCTTCCTCGATAGACTCAAACAGAGCCTGGAAATTACCCTTGCCAAATGATTTTGCCCCTTTTCTCTGGATGATTTCATAAAATACAGTGGGCCTGTCTTCTACAGGACGGGTAAATATCTGTAACAAATAACCTTCATCATCCCTGTCGACCAGGATTCCCAATTCCTTTAATCTTAAAAGATTTTCATCAATCTCCCCTACCCTGTTTAAAACGGTATCGTAATATGATCCCGGGACAAACAAGAAATCAATTCCTCTGCTCCTCAGCTCGGAAACAGTATGAATGATATCATCCGTAGCCATAGCTACATGCTGAACACCAGGTCCTCCATAAAAATCAAGGTACTCTTCAATCTGCGATTTATTCCTGCCTTTAGCTGGTTCATTAATGGGGAATTTAATCCTGCCGTTACCATTCGACATCACTTTACTCATCAGGGCAGTATATTCAGTAGATATATCTTTGTCATCAAAAGAGACCAGTTGTTTAAAGCCCATCACATTGGCATAAAACTCAGCCCATTTATTCATTTCCCCCCATCCGACATTGCCGACCATATGATCAACGTATTTCAAACCAACATCTTTTGTCTTGTACGCAGATTCGTATTTGATAAACCCTGGCAAAAAGTGGCCGCTATAATCTTTACGTTCTACAAATATGTGCACTGTTTCCCCGTAGGTATGAATTCCGGCCCGGACGACCTGTCCGTGCTCATCCTTCTCGATCACTGGCTCCATAAAAGATTTCGCCCCACGTTTTATGGTTTCTTCATACGACTTCCTGGCATCATCGACCCATAAAGCAACAACTTTCACGCCGTCGCCATGTTGTTTAACATGTTCCCCGATGTGAGAATCTGGTTTCAGGGCTGTTGTAAATACGAACCTGATCTTATCTTGTTTTAATACATAGGATGTTTTTTCATGGTCGCCGGTTTCCAGGCCACAATAGGCTTCCGGCTGGAACCCGAATGCTGTTTGGTAGTAAAAGGCCGCCTGCTTGGCATTGCCAACATAAAATTCAACATAATCCGTTCCGTTAATCGGTAAGAAATCTTCCATAATCTTCAGCGTTAAATATTAATCCAACCAACTCAGGTAATAATCCTTATCTTCAATTTCCATGGCTTCCTGTGTGATCATGAGGGGTTTAAAAGTGTCGATCATCACCGCTAATTCCCTCGTTTCCTTTTTTCCTATACTTTTTTCCACTGCTCCGGGATGCGGGCCATGAGGAATGCCAATGGGATGCAGGGTCATCTGCCCCCGCTCCACATGTTTACGGCTCATGAATTCTCCATCCACATAATACAATACCTCATCAGAATCGACATTACTATGATTATAGGGAGCAGGTATGGCCTCCGGATGATAATCATAAAGTCTGGGTACAAAAGCACAGGTAACGTAGTTATGGCCTTCGAATGTCTGGTGTACTGTTGGAGGTTGATGGACCCTTCCTGTAAGGGGTTCAAAATCATGTATTGATAAGGCATATGGAAAATGATATCCATCCCAGCCGATCAGGTCGAAAGGATGAGTAGCATAATGGAAAGGTGTGACCAGATCGTCTCGTTTTACTTTGACCAAAAAGTCACCTTCTTCATCATGAGTTATCAGATTTTCCGGTACACGGATATCTCTTTCACAAAATGGAGAATGCTCCAGTAGTTGTCCGGATCTACTCATGTACCTTTTTGGAAAACGAATAGGGCTAAAGGACTCCATGATAAGAAGCCGGTTATTTTGTGTAGCAAATTCAAATTGATAAGTGGTGCCTTTGGGAATTACAAGGTGGTCGCCATAAGCGAATTTAATTTGCCCGTACATGGTTTTAAGCAGTCCTTCACCTTCATGGATAAATATCATTTCAGAGGCACCTGAATTTTTGAAGAAGTAGTCATCCATCGTTTGTGTCGGAGCAGCCAGGTAAATGCAAACATCATTATTTACCAGCACAGCCACCCTGCTCTTGAGGTAATCTGCCTGCGGTTTTACCTGAAAACCTTTGAAACTCCTGTGTTGAATATTTCTATCAATCGCTACAATCGGCTTCACATCGTAAGGCTCATCGATAGATTTAACAAGTGTTGGTAGATGGCAATGATATGCCAATGAATAATTGTCGGAAAAACCCTCTGTGGAAAGCAGCTGCTCTGCGTAAAGGCTGCCATCGGGTTTTCTGAATTGAACATGACGTTTGTCTGGGATCTGCCCGGATTTATGATAAAATGGCATCGTTTTAAACTATTTAGATTTAATTTAAATAATAAACAAATATATGAATAAAATGTTTTATTTTAACAGCCATGTCCGTACCAGTATTACTTACACCTTATCAATTAGGGCCTTATAATATCCCCAACAGGGTGATTATGGCACCTTTAACCCGTCGGAGAGCCGGTAAGAGAAATGTACCCAAATCCATGATGGCGACATATTATACCCAAAGGTCATCTGCAGGGCTGATCATTGCAGAGGCCAGCCAGATTTCTCCTCAGGGAATTGGATACATAGATACGCCCGGTATTCATTCAGGGGAACAAATACAGGCCTGGAAGAAAGTTACAGATAGCGTCCATGAGGAATGTGGAAAGATATTTTTACAATTGTGGCATGTTGGCCGGTATTCACATTCATTATTACAGCCTGATGGCCAACTACCGGTTGCACCATCTCCGGTAAGGGCTAAAGGAACCGTCAACACACCTGAAGGATATAAAGACCGCGAAACACCAAGGGCATTAAAATCAGAGGAGATCCCCGGGATCGTAGACCAATACAGGGTAGCAGCTATCAACGCCATGCTGGCCGGTTTTGATGCAGTTGAAATACACGGGGCCAATGGTTACCTGCTTGACCAGTTTTTACAGGACGGCACAAATCATCGGGATGATGCTTACGGGGGGCCTGTTGAAAACAGGGCCCGTTTGATGCTTGAAGTAACACAGGCTGTAGCTAAAGTATGGAGCAGCGACAAGGTAGGGATACGACTTTCTCCCAGCGGGATCATGCACGACATGTACGACTCCAACCCGGCAATTACCTTTGGATACCTGATCGAACAACTCAATGCTTTGAATCTTTGTTATTTACACCTGATTGAACCCCTGGAACCGGTAGATCATCTGAAGCAATACCTGAAGCAAGTCACCCCACATTTCAGGAAAATATACAAAGGCACTTTAATGTGCAATGCCGGGTTTGATTTCGATACAGGAAACAAGATCATCAACGACGGGAACGCAGATCTGGTGGCTTATGGTAAACTTTTTATTTCCAATCCAGACCTGGTGGAACGCTTCCGTACCGGGGCACCCTTACGGCCCTGGGATAAAAGCACTTTTTATACCGGAGGAGAAAGAGGGTATATTGATTATTAGATTGAGGGGGGGATTAAAAGTTAAAAGGGACTCCATCCTACGGGATGGAGTCCTACGGGATGGAGTCCCTTTTCATGAATAGAAAACTATTCCTCAAGCATTATTTTTTCTATATAAATCTCATCATGTAAATGCTTATGATAATCACTAAAATCATTAAAGCTTCCAAATATTGATAATGCCCAATTCAGGTCAATTAATGTATTATCCCCTCTTGAATAATAATTGTAGGAACTATATGGATACTCTTTATAATTTTCAGTAAGCTTATGTTTTACAGGATTGTAATGTATATAAAAAACCAGCCTTTTCCAGTAATCTTCATTATTTACCTGGATCCTTTTAAAGCTCTTGCAGAAAAGATTTCCATCACGATTATTATGGCTGTTAATTCTCTGAGAATGAACAATAAAAAACCTTCTTAACTGTTCGCTAACAATCTTATCATACGAGCTTTCAGGATTCGTTTTGAGAAGAAAATGAAAATGATTTGGTATCAAACAAAACGCAAAAGTTTTAACATGAGGAGATACATATTGAATATATTTTCGCAGGAAAAATTTATAGTCATAAGCATTATAGAAGATGTTTGTCCTGTCAATTCCCCGATTATAAATATGATAAATCTTGTCAGGTTCAATTGGTGTTTTGTCTTTTTTACTTGGCATGTCTAATGGCATTTAATTAATTAAATAAGTAGTCCTAATTATTAATACCATTTGAAGTAATTTGTTCCAAAAAAAGGGACTCCATCCCGTAGGATGGAGTCCCTTTTTTTCTTTTTTTACACACAAATATCTCCCTACTATTCAATACCCGCAAAATGCTTCATAAACTGGACCCGCTCATAAGCAGCAGGATTATCAATTTCCTTGATACTCATCTTGCCATAAAAATCCTCAATCTTATTAAATCCCTTGGAGTCCATCCACTTTTCAAGCTCTTCAAGCATGGTTTTGATCCTGGAAAAACCATTTTTGTAAAGCACAGAGCTTATTTGAACAGCCCTTGCACCGGCAAGGATTTGTTTGATCACGGCTGCTCCATCATGAACGCCCGTAGAAGCGGCAATATCACAATGCAGCTTGCTTGATAGCATGGCTACCCAACGCAATGAAATGGACAGCTCTTCAGGTGTACTGAATACATTGGTGGAGATAACCTTAAACTTATCAATATCAATATCAGGTGAAAAGAACCTGTTGAACAAAACCATGCCCGAGATACCTGTCCACGATAGCTTTACAGCTGTATTGGCAAACCCACTGAAATAATAGCTGATTTTTATGGCTACAGGAATTGAAACCTGCTTTCTCACCTTATCAACAATATCAAAATAAATCTTTTCGTTCTGGGCACTGTCCCTTTTGGGATCTGAAGGAAGGATAAATATATTCAATTCAAGGCCGTCAGCACCAGCTTCCTGGATCTTTCCGGCAAAACTTGTCCATTCATTCGAAGAAACGCAATTGATGCTGGCTATCACCGGGATGGAGACTGCTTCTTTACAATCCCGGATCAGTTTCAGGTAAACATCTACGTCGTTGTCCTTAGTGTAATTACTAATGTAGTCGAGTGCTTCAGGATAAGCAAAATTATCCTCAGTCTGACTCATTGTTTTATTGATCTGAAAGTTGATCTGCTCTTCAAATAGTGATTTCAGTACCACGGCAGCAGCACCATTTTTCTCGATTTCAATGATATTCTCCAGGGAATTCGTTAATCCGGAACTTCCAACAATAATGGGATTGATCAGGTCCAGTCCCATGTATTTAGTCGATAGATTTGCCATGCCGTTTGAATCAGGTTAATGATTAAGGAAGTGACAAATTTATGGAAATATTTGCATTAATGCCCTATGCCATCATTAATTTTCATCTCTACAAACTTGGAACCATCTTCCAAAATTTTAATGGCTTCCTGCAGGGGAATATCGATATCGGCATGTATCTGGTAAGACTCATTAATATCCCACAGATTACGTGCGATCCAGGCTTTAACCTGATTGGTCAGTACTTGCTTGCTGGATTCATAATCTTCTTCAACAAATTCCACGCCTTCTTCTTCAGCAAAAGCAATAAATTCTGTCATGAACTTATCATCCGCATTGAACTTCTTCTTATAGCTTGCAAATGTCGGATAAGAATTCGTTAATTCCTCCCGATTATCGTCCACATATGTCAGGGTAAACTTATTTAATATACCTTTCTTACGAATGTCAACGTAATAATCAGATATCCATGTTGAATCATAGGGAATAAATATGTCAGGCATGATACCGCCGCCACCATAAACGATCCTGTTATTGTTCGTACGGTATTTCAAAGAGTCAGGGAGGTGAATGCTGTCGACAGATACCATTTCACCCTTCTTCCATCTTTCTGCAAGATCCCGATAATATTCATCCTTACCATTTTCATAAGAGCGTTGGATACACCTTCCGGTTGGGGTATAATATCTTGCTGTTGTCAACCGTATTACGGAGCCATCAATAAGTGGATAGGGTCTCTGTACGAGTCCTTTACCAAATGATCTCCTGCCAAGGATCAATCCACGGTCCCAGTCCTGCACAGAACCTGCAACAATCTCACTGGCTGATGCTGATCCTTCATCAATCATGATGATGAGGTCGCCTTCTTCAAAAAGCCCTATGGAAGTAGATTTATAGGCATCTTTTGGACTTTTCAAACCCTCTGTGTATACAATTGTTTTCCCCTCATCCAGGAATTCATCTGACAGGTCAACGGCAGTTCCAAGATATCCACCTGCATTACCACGGAGATCCAAGATCAGCTTTTTCATGCCCTGTTCTTTCAGGGAAAGCAATGATTCTTTAAACTCTTTTTTAGTTGTTTTCTGGAAACGGTCCAACTTGATAAAGCCAATCTCCGGAGTGACCATATAATAAGCATCGATACTGGTTACCGGAATCTTATCCCTGACAATGGTAAAATCAATAAGGTTGGCAACACCGTGCCTGTAAATACTTACCTCAACGATGGTTCCTTTTTTGCCACGCAGGTGGTCCATTACGAACTTGTTGTCAATCTCTTCACCATGAGCCTTTTCTCCATCGATCAGGATAATCTTATCACCCGACATAATACCTAATTTCTCGGAAGGTCCACCGGAAATCGCTGAGATTATCATTATGGTGTCTTCGAAAATCTGAAAAGACACTCCAATACCTTCAAAACTACCTTCCAGTCTTTCTTTGGTCCTGTCCAATTCTTCTTTACTGATATAGGTAGAATGCGGATCAAGCTCTTTCAATGTACTCACTATGGTGTTCTCCACAAGGTCATCCATATCTACTGAATCCACATATGCGTAATCAATAATTTGTAATACGGATGCCAGCTTCTGGATATTTTTCCGTGCATCGGCATTTTGAGCCTGGGCGGTACTATAATGAAAGAAAACTGAGAGTATAAAAGCAATAAAAAATATGCTTGTGATGTGTTTCTTATGTCCTTTGTTCATGAGTTGTTAATTGAGTTGTTATCAAAGACCCACCAAAATTACGATAAAATATCCTTGCTTATTGCCTGTTTGACACACATATCTGTTAAATTATGTTAAATCAAATACTGCTCTTTTTAAAATAATCATCATCTTTTTGGTGAGCTTTAAAGTATAATTTAATATTCCAATAATTCGATGGCTGCATTTTTGATTTTAACAATATCCGGCAAAATGGCTTTTTCAAGGATCCTGTTAAACCCAACAGCTGTGAAGGTTGCACCAACTCTTCTTACCGGTGCATCAAGGTTTTGAAAAGCTTTTTCATTAATCATCGCGGAAAGTTCACCGCCAAAACCACCGAACACTTTATCTTCATGCACAACCAGGGCCTTGTTTGTGCGCATTACAGACTGCAAGACTGTTTCCTTATCCAATGGGACCAAGGATCTCAGATCAATTACTTCAATCTCTTTATTCATTTCTTTGGATAATTGATCAGCTACTTTCATACACATGGGTGTGGTGTTCCCATAAGTAATCAGGCTCAGGTCCGATCCTGCTCTTCGAATGCGTGCAACTCCGAAAGGCACTTCAAAATCCTCAGGAACAGGTGCTTCAGCAGCCGGGTCATTGTAAAGCGCTTTGGGTTCCAGGAACATGGTCGGACCTTCAGACCGTATGCTTGTCCTGAGCAGGCCGGCAGCATCATCAGCATATGATGGATAAACCACCCGGATACCCGGCAGGGATGTCAAGACTCCTTCGATGGTTTGTGAATGATACAGCCCTCCCCCAATATAACCTCCTGATGCCAAACGAATGGTAACGTTGGGCACGTACTGACCATTCGACCTCCAATAATCATGTGATATCTCCAGTAGTTGCTCCATTGCCGGCCAAAAATAGTCGGCAAATTCAGCACCTTCTATAACCACACGGATCTTATCATCAAAGCGGCTCATACCGTTAGCAGTTCCAACAATATAGTCTTCAGCAATGGGTGCGTTAAATACCCTTTTATTTCCAAACTCCTGTTGCATCCCCCTGGTCACGTTAAAAATCCCTCCTTTCTCTTTATAGGCAATGTCCTGACCCCATATAAAAGTGTTGGGATTGTGCCGGAATTCAGCTTTTAACGTAGAATTAAGCGCTTCGATCAGTTTCAGGTTATCACCTGAGCCATCAGGAATACCATTTGGATACTTTTCAGAGACATAAGGTTCCGGGATGACAAAATCAAATATAGAAGCCGGATCCGGGTCAGGCATCCTGATGACTTTCTTATGGGCCGCTGAAATTTCTTTTCTGGCTTTGCTATCCAGAGCGTTCAGTTCCTCTTCTGTAAAAATATCATTATAAATGAGCCTGCTTCTGTACTTCTGTAATGGGTCCTGGCCTTTCACGTCGAGCAACTCGTTCATATCGCGGTATAATTCATGCCTGTCGGAATTGGAATGAGATCCGATCCTCACACAATTCGCATGTACTATAACCGGCTTCCCCTCTTCTTTCACAACTTTCTTAGCCAGGGTCATTGCATTCATGGAATTAAACACGTCAAGTCCGTTGCAATAAATGATTTTCAGGTTTTTAAATCCTTCAAAATTGGTTGCTGCCCTGGGATTCGCTGTTTGATCAGCCTTAGGAACAGAAATTCCATAACCATTATCCTGGAAAACAAAAATTACCGGAAGCCTTTCATTACTTGCTCCGTTAATCGCTTCATAAACATAACCTTCAGAAGTAGAAGATTCTCCCTGCGAGGAGATGGCCACTCCTTCCGAACCATAATATTTCATTGCGCGGGCAACCCCTACAGCATGCAAAGTATGATTCCCTGTACATGATGACACATTATGAATATTCCATTCCGGCTTGGCAAAATGATTGGACATATGACGCCCTCCGCTGGCGATATCATCTTTCTTGGACAGGCCATTTAAGATAATTTCCTCCGGTGATAACCCAGCCGAAATTACTGTTAACATATCCCTGTAGTAAGGGAATAAGTGGTCTGTTTTTTGATCAAACACCTGTCCGATAGCCAGTTGTATGCCATCATGGCCAGCATAGGGTGCGTGGTATGACCAACCCAGTGCCTGTTTTAAATAATTGGGTGCTTTATTATCCAATTGCCGTCCAAGGGTCATCAAATAATACCACCTGGATAAAAGTTTTTTTTCCGTTTTCTTAAGCAAGAAGGTTTTATCCTCTCTTCGTACCTTCAGGCGTTTGTTTCTATACATCTAATGCTGTATTAATAAATTGAATAGCAGAAAATTTTTTGCAAAATTACAAAAGTTTACTTCTTTAGAAACGATCCAAATAAATGATTGTTAACAACCCAGGTCCTTATATTGTTCAGGAAAGCGGTCATGATACACATGATTTAGGGCAGTAAGGTTCTTATTTCGGGCTTTTTCAAGGCTAAGATCTGCAAATAATACTGACTCGGAATCTCTTGGTGCTTCAAGGATAATATCGCCTTCGGGATCTGAAATAATGGAGCGGCCGGAGAAGGTGATGTCCCCTTCAGTCCCAATCCTGTTTGCAGTAACAATATAATACCTGTTCATCAGAGCCTGGGCCGGCAGCACTTTATGAGCATAAGGGGTAACCAGGTTTGAAGGATGACAAATGATATCTGCACCTTTCAGTCCAAGGATACGCCAGGTCTCCGGAAAAATATAATCAAAACAGATTTGCATTCCAAGTTTGCAAAAACCCACATCAATTACCGGTAAACCAAGGTTCCCGGGTTCAAAGAAAGATTTCTCATTCATAAACAAATGGATCTTCCTGTATTTCCCCGCTATTCCGCCCGGAGTGATCAGCAAGGAAGAATTGTACAGTTTAGCGTCTTCCTGTTCATTAAACCCTGTTACGATAACTATATCCCGTGTCTTTGCAAACCCGGTCAGAAAATCAACAAAATCACTTTGCAAAACGGATTCAGACAATTCAAATGCCTGTTTTGCAGAAGTAAAATTGTATCCTGAGTTCGCAAGCTCCGGCAAAACAATCAGGTCAAGATCCGGCAGGGTCGATAATAAGGACTGTATTTTATTCAAAGTTAGCCCGGGATTTCCGAGCAATGGAGCAAATTGGATAAATGCAGTTTTAATCCGGTCTTTTATCATTCCCTGGTCACTTTAAACTCCCCGTTTTCCTCCAGTCTGATAATCCTGGAAGCTTTGGTTTTCATTAGTTTATCTTTATTGTAGGCAACAACATAGTCAACCTTGTCGATAATTTCCCCGGGGATTTTACCAAATACGATCGGGTTAGGTCCTCCTGAAACATTGGCTGAGGTTGACACGATGGGTTTGCCAAATTTTTCAATCACTTTTTTACAAAACTCATCTTTAGTAACCCGGATGGCTATACTTCCATCAGCACCCGTAACATTCCTGGCCAGTCCTTTGGCTTTCGGAAATATAATCGTCAGGGGTGTATCCATGCTTTCGATAAGATCCCTGGCAATTTCAGGGACTTTATCCACATAATTGCTAATCTTTTCAAAAGCGTCCACCAGAACGATCAGGCTTTTATGTTCTACCCTTTTTTTGATCTTAAAAATCTTTTCTACAGCCTGGTAATTGGTTGCATCGCATCCGATGCCCCAAATCGTGTCAGTGGGATATAGAATCGATTTTCCTTTTTTTAAATAGTTAACAGTCGTTTTGACAGCTTGTTCCATCTTTAAATTCGCTTCAGTAATTCGTTCTTATCTATAGTCAGTGCACAATCAAAATGTTTTTTCGGGCATTGATCCCATCCATGCAAACCGCAGGG
>JAUXCL010000013.1 GCA_030618905.1 Bacteroidales bacterium
ACAGCTAGTGGTTCCCTGGGTGGTGGAATATATGCAATGGATCATGTCATATTGCTCACAAATGATGCTTGCAATACATGGCAGGTACAGCATTTTCAGGGTGATATTAGGCTGACTAGTGTTGATTTTATTGATGAGCATAATGGCTGGGCTGCCGGAATTCGTGGTGCCATAATCCATACAGGTAATGGAGGAGGAGTGGGTGTTAAAGAGATCCCAAATCCATCTATTTTCACTGATAATTGTTTATATCCTAACCCTGTTTCAAGCGTTGCACGCTTGAGATTAACGATTACCGATTACCGATTAACCATATGTGATTTATATGGGATTGATGGAAGGAGGATTCGTAAATTGATTAATCAGGAAATGCCAGCAGGAGAGCATGAAATCGAGATTGATGTGAGTGATCTGCCAGTCGGCGTGTATTTCGTGAGGGTGCAGGATGGGAAGAACGTTGCTGTGGCGAAGGTCTTGGTTGTTCATTAACAGGTAGGCGGTAAGCGGTAGGCAGTAGACAGTAGACAGTAGACGTTATAGTAATTGCCAACTGACAACAAAAAATAATCATCATGAAAAAAATAACCTTTACCCTAATAATACTTCTAACAGCAAATATGCTGCTTGGCCAGCAAGGTTGGCCCAGGGATGGCTATGATTTAGGCTGGACCTATCTATATCCCTTTGGTGCGGAAAGGATGATACCGGATTATCCATTTGGAGAGGTTTTTAGAATAAATGCAATAGATCCGCTTGTAGTCACAGGTGATGTAAATGGTAATGGATCACCAGAGATTGTATATACGAGCAATAATACATTGTATGTACTAGATTGCGAAGGCAATAAGTTATGGAGTAAGAGCCTGAATTTTATAGACAAATATCGTCGTTGTACCCTTGATGATGTGACAGGTGACGGGATTAAGGAAATCATTGTTGGTACCAGGATTAATTCTACTCTTAAATTATTGATCTATGATGGCGCAGGCCATCTGATAAAAGAAATATCCCAAACAGAGGGTGTAAGCCAGGATAATTGTATCCTTAACAGGGCAGTATTGGATATTGACAATGATGATGACCTGGATGTTGTCGCCTGGAGGCTTTCCGGTTATGACTTATGGTCCAGGGGGGTTGAAGTGTTTGATTATAATACCGGCAATAGTAATTGGTTTTACTCATTTGGACCAGGTATAACTACAATGAGCATAGCTGATATAACCGGTAACACTAATCAAGAAATACTAATTGGCACATTCGGTCCTTCCAATGGCCATAGTGTCAATGGCTTTGCCGATAACAAATGCTATGCAATCTGCTGGGATTCAGAAGGAAATTTGTTATGGTCACGTGAATTTGAAGGTTCAGGTTTTGTTGACACAGAGGTTTCAGTAGATGATCTGGATGGGGATGGAAAGAATGAGGTGATATACACTTCACATCAACATGGCTGGGGACCATGGAATGGTAACCTTGGAAGAATATACTTGCTAAACCCCGAAAACGGAGAAATCTTGAAGGAATATAATGCCGGCAAGCCGATAGTCGTAAATGGAATTGCTGATTTCACAGACAATGGGAGCAAAGAAATCCTGGTAAATTACAAGGATGAATCAACCCAGACAGGAAAAATATTAATGTTTGACAAGCAACTTAATCTCATACATGAGTATGCGGTTGAAGGTTCTATGTTGAGGGTTAGTGCAATTAATGATATTAATGGAGATGGTAACCTGGAAATTATTGTGAATAGATTGATTGGTGGGCAGCTCATGATATTGGATGCCAAACTCAATGAATTATGGAAATTGGATTATCCTGATGGATTAAGTGATGTAATTCCCACAGATTTAGATGGTGATGGACTGAATGAATTGATCATTTCAACACCGGAGAACCTGCAAGTAATAAGTGCCACTGCCGGACCAACGATTGAATTGAAATCGCCAAACGGAGGTGAATATTGGAAATGGAATACACAGCAATCAATAAATTGGAGAAGCACTTCTATCCTCATTGAGAAAGTAAAAATTTGGTTGTCATATGATGGCGGAACTTCATATACTGACCTTTTATTTGAAAATATAACCAATGATGGTGAGGAGCATTGGACAATTCCAGAAGCACAGTGCCTTTGTGCTTGCATTAAAATTGAGGGGTTTGATGCTGAAGGAGTATTGGTTGCAGAGGATGAAAGCGACAGTGACTTCGTTATTTACATTACTCCTCCAATTAATCTTGACAGTGGATTAGTGGCATATTATCCTTTTAACGGTAATGCCGACGATGAAAGTGAGAATGATAATCATGGTGATGTTTATGGTGCTTCCCTATCATTTGATCGATTCGGAGATACTGATAAGTCATATAGTTTTGATGGAATGGATGATTATATTTCGGTTGATGACCATGAATCACTCAGGCCATCATCATTGACAATATCCTGTTTCGTAAAGTTTGATCCTCCATTTTATACGGGAATGCATATTATTTCAAAGAACCTAGGGGATGCCGATTGGGAGTCATACACCCTGTTGTCCTGGCCGTCTAATCCATCTATTGCTTCAAATATTGCTAATAATAATGGTCATGGAATTTATTTACAAGCTCCTCTAGATCATGAAGATTTAATATGGCATCATTTGGTATTTACGTTTGATGACCCGGGTGACATGGAAAAATTATTTATCGACGGGGAATTTGTCATTCAGGCAAATGAGACTAAATCAATTGCATATGATGACAAGCCTCTTTATATAAGTGGTGATATCGAATGGTCTAATCCTATTCCTGAGTGGCTTTTTAAGGGTAAAATAGATGACATACGCATTTACGATCGTGTATTAAATGAATTTGAGATCCGGGCGCTCTACTATGAAGGAGACTGGAAAATTAAGCCCACCTTTATGACAGAGCTGAATGATCAGATTGCCTGTAAAAATGATAGCATTGCGTTTGAGGTTTTAGTGGAAGGAATACCTCCAATCAATTACCAGTGGCAAAAGGATGGCATTGATATACCAGAGGCTACTGATAGTATTTTATCCTTTCTCCGTGTTCAACCGGAAGATGGTGGTGAATACCGATGCAATGCTACTAATGAATACGGAACTGGCATGAGTAACTTTGCCACGCTTTCAGTTGAATTTGCAGATCCAACTACTATTACCGGAAATTCCACTGTCATTGAATACCAGATAGTGACTTATTCAGTAGCTATGCAGGAAGGACATACTTACGAGTTCATGGTGGAAGGCGGTAATATTATTGATGGAACTGAGAATAGCATTATCGTACATTGGGGTGAGGCAGGAGAGGGATCTGTCATGCTCCTGGAAACCAGCGATCTTGGTTGTATTGCAGATACCAATATTTTGAATGTAGAAATAGGAAATCTGGGTATTGATGAGATGCGGGTTGCGGGTTGCGGGTTGCGGGTTTCCCCAAACCCGTGCTCAGACGCGTTGCGTCTGAGATATCTGATTTATGATATCGGATATCTGATATCTGATTTATATATGATTTCAGGGAAATATATTAAGAGATTGGTAAATGAAATAGTGCCGGCTGGGGTGCATGAAGTGGATATCGATGTAAGCAACTTGCCAGTTGGCGTATATATCGTTCGTATGCAAGCCGGGACGGAGGTTGCTGTTGCAAAGGTTTTAGTAGTTCATTAACCAGTTGACAGTTGACAGTAGGCAGTAGGCGATATAATAATTGCCAACTGAGAACTGACAACCGACAACTGACAACTGAGAACTGAGAACTGACAACCGACAATTATCAAAAATTTGTAACTGAAGTGGTAAATGCTTATCTTTAATAGAAAATATAACGGTAAAATGCTTCGTACCATCATTATCGATGATGAAGCCCCGATGAGGCACTCACTGGAAATGATGCTTAAGTCATCATGCCCTAATGTTAAAGTAGTGGCTGACGCAGATGGGGTTGACACAGGTATCGCTGCCATCAGAAAATTTCATCCCGACCTTGTATTCCTGGATATACAAATGGGCGATGGTACTGGCTTTGACCTGCTCAAGCAGCTGGAACCCATTGATTTCAAATTGATCTTTATTACGGCATACAATCAGTATGCTGTTAGAGCATTTAAGTTTAGTGCACTGGATTATCTTCTCAAACCCGTTGATCCCGACGAGTTGACCGAAGCTGTTAATAAAACCGAGAAACTGATCGTTCAAAGCCTCAGGACCCAGCTGGATACACTCGAAGATAACTTGAACCCTGCCGACAGATCTGGGAAAAAGATCATCCTTCGGACTTTTGACAACATTCACCTGGTCCTGACAAAAGATATCGTTTATTGTGAATCGGATGGAAATTATACTTCCTTTTACTTGCTGAATAATAACAAGATCCTGGTATCAAACAGGTTAAAGGAGTACGATGAGATGTTGAGCGATCAGGGATTTTTCAGGGTTCATAAGTCATTTTTGATCAACCTTCTTCATATAATCCGCTTTGAAAAGGCCGAAGGAGGAAGTGTTGTCCTGACAAATGAGCATAAAGTACCGGTTGCTTCACGCAAAAGGGAGCAATTATTGGAATTGTTTGAAAGAATTTCCGGTTGAAGGATTGGGTTACAGGTCGAAGATTACAAGTTATATTCCATGAAACCCGCAACCCGCAACCCGCAACTCGTAACTCGTAACTCGTAACTCGTAACCAATTTTACAAAATGCCAAACCGAACCATACTCTTCATCTTTCTGCTATCAGTCTCAGGTACAGGCCTGACCCAGACCTACATTAACCTGAAGGCATATAATGTGGATAGTCTGCAATTGATTTTGCCCGCCCAGGTTGGAGAGCAGCGGGTCAATACTTTAAATCAACTGGCTGCTGCTTTTTCATATGAAGAATTTGATTCCAGTGCTCGATATGCCGAAGAAGCTCTAAGCCTTGCGAATGATATTAATTGCCAGGAGGGAATTGCCAGCGCTTACAGAAACTTAGGACATATGAATTTCTACCGGAGTAATTATTCAGAAGCACTCAATAATTTCTTTGCGTCACTGGAATTGTACGAAAATTTGGACCGGAAGCACACTGTGGCTGATCTATATTATGATATTGCAGCCACGCATTATTTTGCCAGTAATTACGAAAAAGTACTTGAATATATTAATATTTCACTGGAGAAATTCCGTGAACGCCTGGAGGATGGATCCACGGTTGGTTCTGTCAGGGATACAATAAAGGTCATTGGTGCGCTTGGGATGACTTATGCAATGTTAGGGATGGACCGTCAAAAACAGCTTGAGATTACCTTACAACACCTTGAAACCGGAAAAAGGAATAATTTCGGCAATACAGAACTGATGTTACAGACATGTGTTGCAGGTGTGGACTATTATTATTTAAATGAACCGGACAGTGCCAAAGTGTATCTTAAAAGATCACTTGCTTTTCCTGATGAAACACCTAGTCTGCAAGCATTGAAATACCGTCCAATATGGTGGTTGGGATATCTTCATTTTGAGGAGCAGGAATATGATTCAGCAATCTTTTATTGGCAAAAGGCATTTGAATGGAACAATGAAAACGGATTTCTATACTGGGCTACAGATGCTTGTGTAGATATCGGGCATGCTTATTTTTTAATGCAGGATTTTAATAATGCTGAAAAGTTTTACCTGCAAGGAGAAAAGTTATTTGATGAGATGCTAGAAAGGAAATCGCAATACAGGTATGATTCATTGAAATATGTTGCTTCAAGTGGTACTGATTTATACTTGCCTATACCTGTTATGCGTAAAATAGAAGGAATCTGGGGCTATGGACAATGGATGTACGAAATGTTATACGAACTCTATGATACTATAAATAATACAAGCAAAGCATTAAAATATCATATTGCCTATGCAAATGCCAAGGATAGCCTGAATGAAATGATACGAAACCGGGAGACAATTGAAATTCAAACCAGGTATGAATCAGAATGGAAGGAAAGGCAAATCGAATACTTAACACAGGAAAATGATTTTAATGCTTTTAAGCTGCAGCAATCCAGATACTTTTTGTTTGGGTTAATTGGCCTGGTAGTTTTAATAGCAGTACTGGCATTTATTATCATACGGATGAACAAACTTCGTGACCAGCAGAACAACCTGCTTTTACAGCAAAAACTTTTCCGTGCCCAGATGAACCCGCACTTTCTCTTTAATACACTGGTTAGCATACAGAATTTTATCATCAGCGAAAAACCGGTAATAGCCGGGAAATACCTTTCAAAGTTTTCTAAACTGGTCCGCAATATACTGGATAGCTCCTTTGAAGAATATATTTCGCTGGAGGATGAGCTTGGAACCATTGAGAATTATCTTGAATTACAAAAGATCCGCTATCCGGATAAATTTGATTTTAGCATTGCTGTGGATAAATCTATTGATCCCGAAACCACGAGCTTTCCCCCCATGCTTCTGCAGCCTTTTATCGAAAACTCTATTGAGCATGGCTTTAAACATAAAGAGAGCAAGGGGAATATCCATATCTCCTTTTCATTAAAAAACAGCTCATTGCTTGTTGAAGTGCAGGATGATGGAATTGGCAGGGACAAGGCAAAGGAATTACTCAAAATGCACAGCATGGATCATAAATCTCTGGCAACCTCCATTACGGAAGAACGGATCCAGATCCTGAACAAGACAATGAAAAGGAAGATCTCTCTTGATATTTTAGATTTGAAGAATGAAAAAAATGAACCTGCCGGAACCAGGGTTGTACTCTTGATTCCCTTTAAATAATTGCACTAACTTTGTATTTCTAATTTTAAAATCTCCATTTCATGAAAAACATGATACTCGTTCTTATGTTTGATGTTACAATATATTCTCGTTTTAAAATATGATTGACAATTATCAATTGAATATTGAATATCATATTGTAAATTGTACACACAGAATACAGAATTGTAAATTACCAGGGGTGAGTCTAAAACAGAACTAAGCAAAAGATAAATACGCTCAATTACAGGTACCCAATGTACAAAATTCTTAACATCATCTTCGACTTCGGCGGTGTTATTATCAATATAGACCCCGATCGTATCGGCACTATTCTTACTCAAAAAGGTGTCGATAACCTTTTGGAATTGCATGAGCACCTTTTCAGCAAGGATATATACAAGCGCCTGGAAACAGGTCATGTTTCTCCGCAGCAGTTCAGGGATGAGATCAAAAGTGTGATCAGGATCCCTGTTTCAGATCAGGACATTGATGAAGCCTGGAACTCCATCATCCTGGATATTCCGGAAGAAAGGCTGCGCTTGCTGGAAGCCATTAAAAAAAACTACCGGATCTATTTGCTCAGCAATACCAATAGCATCCATTTCGATTATTACAACCAATATTTTGCACGGACATTCGGGTATAAAGGCCTGTCTGACCTCTTCGAAAAGGCTTATTTCTCTCACGAAATGGGATTGCGTAAGCCCAACCCGGAAATATTCAGGGTCGTATTGGCAGATGCAGGCCTTTCTCCTGCAGAAACTGTATTTATTGATGATAATGCCGAAAATGTTGAGGTTGCCAATACTGTGGGTATACAAGGGTATCATTTAAATGACGGAACTGAACTGACATCTTTATTCAAAGATGATAAGCTAATCATATAAGGTTTCTATTTTATCCAGTAAACGAAACAATTCAAGCGGATCTTCTTCCGTCAGTATTTTTATTTTCATCGTTTTGAAATGCGACAGGCCCTTGAAATAATTGCTCAGGAATTTCCGCATTTCAAAAATACCTTTTCGCTCTCCTTTGTATTCAATGGATGCTTTCAGGTGTTCTCGGGCAATTTTCACCCTTTCTCCGGCATTCGGTGGAGAAAGCACCTCTCCCGTTTCAAAGTAGTGCTTTATCTCTTTGAATATCCATGGGTAGCCAATAGCGGCCCTGCCGATCATGATCCCGTCAACACCATATTTATCAATCATTTCTTTTGCCTTTTCAGGCCCATCAATATCCCCATTCCCCACTACCGGGATCTGCATCCTGGGGTTGTTCTTCACTGCACCGATCAGGGTCCAGTCTGCCGTCCCCCTGTACAATTGGTTCCTTGTCCGTCCATGGATGCTAATCGCCTTAATCCCGGTATCCTGCAGACGCTCTGCAATTTCAATGATATCCTTACTGTCCTCATCCCATCCCAGGCGGGTTTTAACTGTTACCGGTAAGCTGGTCGCATCAACTACTGCCCTGGTAATCTCTACCATCTTATCAATATCACGCAGCATGCCTGCTCCTCCACCTTTAGAGGTTACCTTACGGACAGGGCAGCCCCAATTGATATCGATAAGATCGGGATTTGCCCCCTCGGCGATTTCCGCTGCCCTGATCATGGAATCCGTTTCATGTCCGAAGATTTGAATACCTATGGGCCGCTCTTCTTCGAGGAAGTCAAGCTTTAATGTGCTCTTCTTTGCATCCCTGATGAGGCCTTCTGAAGAAATAAATTCAGTATACATCATATCCGCTCCCAGGCGTTTACAGATCCTTCTGAAAGGTAAATCAGTAATGTCTTCCAGGGGGGCCAGGAAAACCGGATAATCGTTAAATTGTATATTGCCAATCTGCATCACCTGGGTTATTATACCAATTCATCGCAAAATTATTAATTTTACGGCTTCTTTTAACTTTATGTCCATGGAACCCAGAACTCCAATACTGGCAACAGCTTCTCCCATCCTGCAATTCATGATGCTCCTGGCCATCATTTTTGTTTCCCTGCTCATTACCGCATTGCTCGGTATTCTGATCGGCATCCCATTTTTTGGAACCGGTATCCTGGATAATCTGACTTCTGGTATTGATTACCAGGATCCCACTATGATCCCATTACTCAAGTACATGCAGGTTGTCAATCAGCTCGGCCTCTTTATCATCCCACCCTTTCTTTTTGCTTTCATGATGAGCAGCAATATTCCCGGATACCTGAAACTGGATAGAAAACCCATCAACTTATCCTGGTTGGCCGGAGGCCTTATGGTGATCCTGGCCTTACCTTTTCTCCACTGGCTTGCTGATATCAATAACACTGTACAATTTCCGGAGTTCATGTCAGGCCTTGAAGCATGGATGCGTGAATCGGAAAGAAAAGCGGAGGAAATGACGGAACTGTTCATCAATGTTGATACCTACCCTGCATTCCTTGTCAATTTGTTGATGATAGCCATCTTGCCTGCTATTGGTGAAGAGCTGTTATTCCGGGGAGTTATATTGCGGTTTCTAAAGGACTGGACAGGAAAAGTTCACCTGGCTGTCATCCTATCAGCCTTTATTTTTGCATCCTTGCATTTTCAGTTTTATGGTTTTTTACCAAGGCTCTTACTGGGTATCCTTCTTGGCTATATGTTTGTCTGGTCAGGATCCTTATGGGTTCCCATCATTGTGCATTTTATCAATAATGCCATGGCCGTCCTGATCATCTTTATTGCTAACAGGGCGGGAAGGACAGCAGAACTGGAAGAAATTGGTTCCACATCAAATATTTATTATATTATTGGAAGTGCAGTGATAATGATATTACTGACCTGGATCATCTATTATGCAGAAAAAAAAAAGGAAATACCGTAGCAATGATATTTCCTTGAAACAACTATGATAATGATTGTTATCTTGATCTGTGCTTTGAAACCTTACTGGCAGAATAGTTAATTTTAAAAGCACCTATTTTCCTTAGCTCCTGTTTGATATCCGTAACCACCCCCATCCTGGTATCCTGGTCAGCTTTGATAGAAGTGGTCAGGAACTTACGGTCAGCTTCATCCCTCGCTTCTCTTTCACTCACGATGAAATCCTGGATGTCATCAATTTTTGCAAAAGAATCATTCAGCTGTATCCTGGATTCCGTACCAAACATTGCCGGCCGCGTAGGCGTACCTACATAGATATAGCTTACCAGGGATTTCTTTTCCAACTTCTGAACAGCAATTGCATCCGGTGGCCTTACTTTTACGATCAGGGTAACTTCACGCATCACGGTGGTTACCATGAAGAAGAACAGAAGCATGAAGATAATATCCGGTAATGCGGAAGTATTGATCTTTTGCGCGCCTGTGCCTTTTTTCTTTTTAAATCTTGCCATAATTAATTTCCTCCTACATCTTCAGGTTCTGCTTCAGAAATAGCCATGGGGATTGCTGTTTGAATAGCATCTCTCTTGGCTTCATCCACAAGATTATCATATTTTACCCCAAAATATTCAAGGGACAAGTCATTACGCATTTCTTTGAATGCCTGGGTGAGCTCATCCTGCACACGGATGTACATCGCATAAGATGTACCACGGTCATTTTTCAGGGATACAATCCCCTTTGAAACAGGATAGTCACCTAAAAACTCTATTTGCTTAATGGTTTTCTCCGGTAATTCTTCCTTGTTCAATGGATTCAGAAAGAATTCTTTGGTTTCCTCTCTCAGGGTGCTGATGTCACTGCCTTTGCCTTCAACCTGTAAACGATCATAACTATTGACGAGGACCTTGAAAATATTTCTGTCCTTAACATCAATCTCTGTATCATCTTCAACCGGAGGCGGTAACTTCCTTGTGATACCTGTATCGATATCCATAGTGGTGGTCACAAGGAAAAATATCAACAGCAAGAAAGCGATATCCGCCATTGACCCTGCATTAATTTCAGGAAGTATTCTTCTTGCCATGTTTGAATTATTTAAATATTCTTGATATACTCGCGTAAATGATAGACAATATGGTAAGCGCGGCAAGGATATAAGTGAATATCAAACCTGCACCGACCATAACAGATGTTTCTGCCGAACATTTCATCTTCTCCAGCTGAAGTTCTGAGAATTCATTGCCGGCAAGGGCATAGGAGACAATGGCCAGAAGCACCATGGCACCCAGAATAATCAAAAACATGAACGCACTTTTAAGGTTGAAGATAAGGTAAATCAGGGGAGCTACGATGGTAATAACTATAGTAACGATAAGTAATAAATAGCCCCAATACAATATCTGATCATCACTGATAACGTCAGCATAGAATAGTATGCCTAACAGGGCAGAAACTGCCAGAATAACGTACAGTAATATCTGTAGAAATTTTGATGATTTATCAATCATGATGCTACTTTTTAAATTTTACCAAAATATCGATGAATGAAATGGTACTGTCTTCCATTGCGTTAACAAGACTGTCAACTTTGGATACAATGTAGTTATAAAAGATCTGCAGGATGATGGCAACGATCAGACCAAACACTGTTGTCAGCAAGGCCACTTTGATACCACCGGCAACGATGGCAGGCGAGATGTCACCCGCTGCTTCAATGTTGTCAAAAGCCGTGATCATACCAATTACTGTGCCCATGAATCCAAGCATCGGTGCAATGGCGATAAACAGGGAGATCCATGACAGTCCGCTTTCCAGCCGGCCCATCAATACACTTCCGTAAGCAACGATTGATTTCTCAACCACTTCAAGTCCTTCATTGTACCGGTTTAATCCCTGGTAGAAAATGCTGGCTACTGGTCCCCTGGTATTTTTGCAAACGTCTTTTGCTGCATCTATACCACCGGTTTCCATAGCTGCTTCAACTTTATTCAGCAGTTTCTGGGTATTGGTAGTGGCCAGGTTCAGGTAAATGATCCTTTCAATACAAATGGCCAGGCCGAAAATAAGGGTTAATAATACGATTCCCATAAATCCTGCACCACCGTCAATAAACTGTTCTTTGATGATCTGGTGGAACCCCTGTGGTTCTTCTGGCTCTGCTGTTAAGGTTTCTACCGGAGCAGCTTCTTCTTGTACTTCTTCCATTGGTACAAGGGAGTCGGTACTTGCTTCGACGGTATCATAGGTTACTTCATCCTGTGCATAGACAGACATGGATACACCTATTACAAGCAAAACTGCTACAGACAAAAGGGCAATTAATCTTTTCATAGTTGTGATATTAAAAATTTTACGTAAAACTGTTTAATTTCTTAATTATTGCATGAAATATATAAAGAGCGGAGAGGAAGGGATTCGAACCCCCGATCCGCTTTTGGCGGATACACACTTTCCAGGCGTGCGCCTTCGACCACTCGGCCACCTCTCCTGTTCAGCTTGCTAGGAAGCCCTTACTCAATTTGGGAGCTAAAGTAATAAAAAATTATCTGATCAACGTCATTTCACCACGTAAAGATTTTTGTAATTGTTCAATAAGCTGATTTGCTCCAATTCCCATGCCAAACAGGTACATTAATTTAGTGATGGCTGCTTCTGTTGTTATGTCATTACCACTGATCACGCCAATAGTACCTGATTCCACATATTAAAAATTAAACAACTTCCTTGCTGACCCTGTTGTGGTTCTTGCCACTGTTGCTATATCGACCGACTTAATTTCAGCAATCTTTTCTGCGATAATCCTGATATAAGCACTTTCATTTCTTTTGCCCCGATAAGGTACCGGTGCCAGAAAAGGTGCATCGGTTTCCAGGATGATGTGCTCCAAATCTACTTCACTGACAACCGTATCAAGCCCTGAATTCTTAAAACTTACCACTCCACCGATACCCAGTTTGAAATTCCATCCAATAATTTTTTTTGCCTGTTTCAGGTTGCCGGTAAAGCAATGAAATACACCGGTCAAACCGGGCTCATACAGCTCATCCATAATTGCAAAGATCTCATCAAAAGAATTCCTGGAATGGATGACAATGGGTAAATCAAGCTTCTTTGCCAGTTCAATTTGACGCCGGAATGCTTCTTCCTGTTCCCTTTGATGGCTCTTGTCCCAGAAAAGGTCTATCCCGATTTCCCCAACAGCATAAAACTTCTTTTTATCAAACCAGGACTCAGCCAGCTCAAGCTCTTCAAGGTAATTGTCCTTGACAGATGTGGGATGCAGTCCCATCATGGGAAAGCAGTTGGTGGAAAAAGTATCACAAAGTGTAAGCATGCCATCCACCGAGGAACTGTCGATGTTTGGTAATAACATATATTCAATACCCTGCTCAATGGCCCTGCTTACGGCGTCATGACGGTCTTCATTGAAAGCATCAAGGTATAAATGGGTATGGGTATCGCACATTACCATGATGCAAAAATAGGACTTATGGCAAAAATACGGTGATTTTTATACTTTTGCTGAGGTACAAGCTATCCTCATTTGCCACAGATTAACAAAATACTGCTTATACGTTTTAGCTCAATTGGCGATATTGTGCTGACCACACCACTTATCCGCTGCCTTCGGAAGCAGTTCCCGGAAGCTCAAATCGATTACCTGTGCAAGAAAGAATATTTGCCTGTTTTGAAGGGAAACCCATACATCAGTCAATGCATTAGCATTCGCAATAAGGTCAGCGAGGTTATTTCCCAGCTGAAAAATGAACATTACGACTTTGTCGTTGACCTGCATAAGAATTACCGTTCTGCCCTGCTTACATCTCAACTGAGAAGACCATCCGGAACATTTAATAAGCTGAATATCAAAAAGTGGCTCCTGGTCAATTTTCGTATCCATCAGTTACCGGAGGAACATATTGTGGATCGCTATTTTCGTGCTGTCCAAAAGTTGGATGTGCTTAATGATATGAATGGACTTGATTATTTTATTCCTGATGCTGATGAAATCGATAAGATGGATTTACCACCCGCGCACAGGAATGGCTATATTGGTTTTGCCATAGGAGGGATGCACAAGACTAAAATGCTTCCCATCGAAAAGGTGATCTCGGTTTGCAAGCATATAAACAAGGCCCTGATCCTTCTCGGTGGCAAAGAAGACCATGCTTCCGGTGTAAAGATACAAATGGCTGTTGGGGATAAAATTTTCAACGCTTGTGGCCTTTACAATATTAACCAATCAGCCTCCCTGATCCGTCAGGCCGAGAAAGTCATTAGCAATGATACCGGACTGATGCATATCGCCGCTGCTTTTAATAAACATATCATATCGATTTGGGGGAGCACTGTCCCTGAATTCGGCATGTATCCCTATATGCCACAATCTCCCGGGCGCTCAAACATCATAGAAGTCAAAAACCTGTCCTGCCGGCCCTGCAGCAAGATCGGCTTTGCCAAATGCCCAAAGAAGCATTTTAAATGTATGATGGAGATTCCGGAAGAAGTTATTGTTAAATTGTTAAACTGATAAATTGTTATTTACCTTCTCCTATCTCTACTCGCTACTCTCTTATCTCTACTCATTACTCTCTTAATCTCTATTCTTTCATATTAGTCCAACAAACGGATTATGCAGTTTCTCATAGCCAATAGTGGTCTCAGGACCGTGTCCTGATAGAACAGTAACCTCCTCGGGGAGAGTAAACAGACGCTGATGGATGCTTTTCTGGAGCGTATCAAAATCACCGGTCGGCAAATCAGTGCGCCCGATGCTCTGGTTAAAAAGCACATCTCCTACGATCACGAACTTTTGCGCTGCATTGTAAAAACAAACACTGCCGTCAGCATGTCCCGGGGTATATAAGACTTTTAATTTTGATTTTCCGAACTTGATCGTATCGCCATCTTTCAGGAATTTGCCTGGCTTGGGCAGTACATCCACTTCCATGCCAAAACTCTCTGCTGTTACAGGAATCCGTTCGAAAAAAATCAATCCATCCTGATGAAATTGAGGTTGAAGACCATACTCTGATGAGATGAACTGATCACCAACTAAATGATCAATATGTGTGTGTGTATTGTAAAGTCCAACAGGCTTTAACTTTTCCTGCCCGATGAAGGCTTTGATCAGGTTTTTCTCAGAATTTTCATAACAACCTGGGTCAATAATGACACATTCTTGAGTTTCATCGTATAAGACATAAGTATTCACCTGGAAAAGATTAAAAACAAAGTGCTGGATTTTAATCATGATAGTTATTTAGATTTGTTGCATGGGTGTAATTTCTTGCAAATTGGCAAAGGTATTAAATAATGAATTAAGGCTGGCATCGTTGTTATATCAGTAATTTTTTATGTTAAATTAGCGTCAAGATTGATTTTGAAGCATTATTTATATTGAGGATCCTGATAAAAATAAGACTACATATACTATTCCGACTCATTATCATCAGTTTCTGCTTTATCTTTTCAAATGATGGCAAAGCACAATTTTATAGTGGGTCCCAGCTGGACTTTGGTAAAAACAGGGTTCAGTACCGGGAATTTCTATGGCAATATTATAGTTTCGATGACTTTGACACATATTTTTACAGGAATGGCCAGGAACTTGCCATTTATGCCTCTGAATATGCACTGGATCAATTAGAGATCATTGAAAACAAGCTTGAATCCAGCCTGGATTCGAAAGTCCAGTTCCTCATATTCAATAACCTCAGCGATCTTAAGCAAAGCAATATTGGCCTGATCAATCATCAGAGTTATAATACCGGTGGGGTTACTTATATCATTGGCCGCAAGGTCTTCCTGTATTTTGATGGCACCTATACCAATTTTGAAAAGCAGGTCCGTGCGGGTATTGCTGAAGTCATTCTGAATGAGATGATGTTCGGGGGCAGTATTGGGTCCCAGATTAAAAATACCGCACTATACAACATGCCGGATTGGTATCAGAAAGGGCTGATCGCCTATATGTCAGAGGAATGGAATACCGAACTCGACAACAAGGTGAAAGATGGCATCCAAACCGGCAAATTTAAGAAGTTCAACCACCTGGCAGGCAGGGATGCATTATTGGCCGGACAATCCATGTGGAAATTTATCGCCGACAATTTTGGAAAGTCTGCAGTTCCCAATATCATCCATATGACCCGTGTTACCCGTAGTGTGGAAAATGGATTCCTTTATGTACTGGGCCTTTCATTTAAAAACCTGATCAATGAATGGATAACTTATTATCAAAACTACTACCAGGAAGATACCGGTGTCAGGGAAATGCCCTATAACACTATTCTGAAAAAGTATAAAAAGGATCGCTATTATCAACAGGCAAAAGTCAGCCCGGATGGCATACACATGGCCTACAATACCAATGAAATTGGACAGTACAAACTTTATCTGTACAATACAGCCCGGGATAAACGCAAGAGGCTTCGTAAAGGTGGTTTTCGGATCGACCAAAAAACGGATTATACCTATCCAATATTGACATGGCACCCGACAGGTAAGATGCTTGCTTACCTGGTTGAAAAAAAGGGAGAGATCTATCTGTATTTCTATAATATCGAAGAACGCAAGAAAAGCTTGGTTGTATTATACAACTTTGAAAAGATAATGGATATGTCCTATTCCAGTGATGGGCGAAAGCTGGTATTCTCAGCAGTGCAGAAAGGACAATCCGATATCTATGTTTATGATATCTCTTCAGGCTCTCATGAACAGTTGACCAAGGACATTTATGATGACCTGCAACCCAGGTTTATTGATAATTCAAAAAAGATCATCTTCGTTTCCAATAGGCCCGGTGATACCATTCACTGGGATCCCAGGGTGTCTCCATCAGATATACCGGTTCAATATGACATTTTCCTCTATGATTATTCAACAAGAGATCCATTTTTGAGAAGAGTAACCAATACTCCCCTTGCTAATGAGAAGTACCCCATGGCCTATGATGATGATCATGTTACCTACCTGAGTGATGAAAATGGAATCTATAACCGTTACCTGGCATCATTTGACAGCGTCATTGCCTTTGTCGATACCACAACACATTATCGTTATTTTACCAAATCCTTTCCTGTAACCAACTATTCAAGGAACATCATTGAGCATGATTTCAATCCAGGTTCACGGAAATATACGGAGGTCATCTATTATGACAAGCAATTCAAGATTTTTGCCGGTGATGTGGTCTTGCCACATAACCTTGAACCTCTTGCATTGAACAATACAACCTACATGCAGTCGCTGGTCAATGAACTGAAAAGGGAAAAGATGATAAAAACTCAAGATAAGGAAGCTGTACCCAGGGTCAGAAAGAAAACTAAAAGGTTTTCTAATGTGTATGAGGAAGATCAGAAGCGTTTCGAGGGACAGGACGGAATTGACATCAATGATTATGAATTTGACAGGCGCTCATTTATAACGATTGCTGCCGGTGATACCATTATGGTCAGGCCCGGTTCCGATAGTGCCGATATGTTTATCCCTCCCAAAAAGAGAAATTACAGGGTGGAGTATTTCATGAATGAATTGACAACCCAGATTGATTTTTCCTATCTCAATGCAACATATCAGCCTTTTACAGGTGGCGTTTCTCCTATTTACCTGAATCCTGGTTTCAACGCTTTGTTTAAGATTGGGTTAACTGACTTGCTGGAAGATCACCGTATTGTTGGTGGCGTCAGGTTGAATATCGACTTTATCAATAATGAGTACCTGCTGAGTTACAGTAACCTGAAAAAACGTATTGACAGAGAAATGGTCTTTCACCGGGTGACTGCTGAAAACTATGGATATTTTTCAATTGTCAGGAACCATTCTTACCAGTTTTACTACATCCTTAGATATCCATTCAGCCCTATTCTGGCAATACAGGCAACTGCTAAGTATAGCCTTGACCAGGCTGTTTTCCTGGCGACCGACCAATTCAATCTGCGACGCAAAATAGAATACAGACACTGGGCATCAATCAAAGGACAATTGATTTACGACAATACCCGCTCCTTAGGATTAAACCTTTATAAAGGAACACGATACATGGTTTTTGCGGAATATTATGAAAGGATAGATATGCGTAAGCAGGATATGGTGGTACTGGGTTTCGACATTCGTAATTACCAGAAAGTCAGCAGGACTTTGATCTGGGCTAACCGTCTGGCTGGCAGTACCTCATTTGGTAATAACAAAGTGATTTACTACATGGGAGGTGTGGATAACTGGCTGATACCGAAATTTGACCGGGAAACGCCGATTGATTACACACAGCATTATGCTTATCAGACCCTGGCAACCAATATGAGGGGCTTTGATCAGAATATCAGGAACGGTAACAATTTCATCGTCTTCAACACCGAACTCAGGTGGCCAATTATTCGTTTCTTTTCTAACAGGCCTTTGAAATCTGATTTTTTGAATAATTTTCAAACTGTCGGGTTTGTGGATGTCGGTACAGCATGGACAGGTGCAACACCTTATTCAAGCGAAAATTCCCTTTATACCCGAACCATCTCCAATGGTTCCCTCTTAATCACCGTGGAACGCCAGCTGGATCCCTGGGTTGGCGGTTTTGGTTTTGGTCTGAGGAGCCGTCTGCTGGGCTATTTCCTGAGGGGGGACCTGGCCTGGGGTGTTGATGATGGCAGGATCAGAAAGCCCATCTTTTATGTTTCTTTAAGCCTCGATTTCTAAAAATTTTGTTCAGAAAGATAATTTTAGCACAATATGCGATATTCAAATGATGACAGGATCGTGATGACCCTGGATGCCGGCGGAACTAACTTTGTGTTCTCAGCTATGCAGGCAGAAAAGGAAATTATCGACCCGATCCGGATCTCTGCCCGGGGAGAAAAGCTTGAACAGGTGCTCAAAAATATGATTGATGGTTTTGCAGAAGTAAAATCACTCCTGAAGGATCAAGCCCTTGCCATCAGCTTTGCTTTTCCCGGTCCGGCAGATTATGAAAATGGCATAATCGGAGACCTGCAAAACCTTCCCTTATTCAAGGGTGGTGTGGCCTTGAAAGCTATGCTTGAAAATGAATTCAAGGTTCCCACTTTTATCAATAATGACGGTGATCTCTTTGCCTATGGTGAAGCCATAGCTGGTCTCCTTCCCAGGGTCAATCAACTATTGCTGGAAAGTGGTGTGGAAAAGCAATACCGTAATTTGCTTGGCCTGACCTTTGGTACTGGTTTTGGCGGAGGAATAGTGCAGGATGGCAGCTTGTTTTTTGGAGATAATTCAGCCGGAGGGGAGATCAATAGGATGAGGAATTTCCTGTACCCTGATACCAGTGTGGAAGACAGTGTCAGTATTCGTGGAATCAAAAGGGTCTTTGCTGAAGAAGCCGGGGTTGATTTGGAAATGGTTCCTGAACCCAGGGAAATTTATGAGATGGCTAAAGGCAATTTGCTGGGAGATCAACATGCTGCGATAAAGGCTTTTAAAGAGTTTGCTGTCGTGGCAGCCGATGCCATAGCCGATGCCATCACCATGATCGATGGGATCGTTGTGATCGGAGGAGGACTGGCAGGAGCTCACCAGGTGTTTTTAGGAAAACTTGTTGAAGAATTGAATAAAGACCTGACAACCCTCGACAATGAACCTCTGTCAAGACTGGAAATCAGCGCTTATAATATTGAGGACCCTGAAGGACTGCAATCATTTTTGAAAAATACTTCATACCAGGTCAGGGTGCCTTTCAGCGATCAACGAGTGCCTTTTGACCCTGTAAAAAAAATTGGTGTTGGAGTCTCAGAGCTGGGTACTTCCGAAGCTGTAGCCATCGGAGCCTACACTTTCGCACTGGATCAATTGAACAGTTAATGAAGTTGAATTGTTAAGTAATATTAAACAGAAAATGAAACTCTACCCAATAGAAACCGGCAACTTGAAGCTTGATGGTGGCGCTATGTTCGGCGTGGTTCCCAAGGTCATGTGGAATAAGGTTTACCCCGCTGATGAAAACAACCTGGCCAACTGGTCCATGCGCTGTCTGCTGATCGAAGATGAAGATCGCCTGATCCTTATAGATAATGGCATCGGTGATAAGCAGGATGAGAAATTCCTCAGGCATTATTATTTAAATGGTGATGATACCCTTGAAAAGTCGCTGGCGAAACATGGTTTTACACCGGATGATATCACCGACATGATCCTGACCCATCTGCATTTTGACCATTGTGGGGGAAGTATAAAGTATAATGAAGATAAGACAGCTTACGAATTGGCTTTTAAAAATGCCACTTATTGGACCAGTCGTCAACAATATGATTGGGCAGTAGAGCCTAACAGAAGAGAAAGTGCTTCATTTCTGAAAGAAAATATAATTCCCATTGAGGAAAGCGGTCATTTGAAACTCATTGAGGAAGAAAAAGAGATCCTCCCAAATATTAAGATTAAGTTTTATGATGGCCATACCGACGGGCAGGTGATCCCCTTCATTAATTATAATGGCAAAACAATCGTTTATATGGCCGATCTGCTTCCCTCGGTCGCCCACATCCCCATTCCCTGGATCATGGCTTATGATACCAGGCCATTAATATCCTTAGAGGAGAAAAAAGCTTTCCTCAGGGAAGCAGTTGAAAATGACTACATCCTCTTCTTCGAACATGATATCTATAATGAGTGTTGCACACTGGAAACAGGAGAAAAAGGAGTACAAAAAGCAAAAACCTTTAAATTAAATGATCTGTTCAGTGTTCACTGATCAGTGGTCACTTTCTACCAGACAGTTCCTTTGGAATACGTCCGTTCTTAATAGCTTCTGATCGCAGGGGCCTGCCGACGATCCTCTCAACCATTCTGCCTACATCAAGAACCTTGTCTACATCAAGCCCTGTATCGATTCCCATCTCATCCATCATCACAACCATATCTTCAGTGGATACCAATCCTACGATATTGGGGTCTTTGTAATAATAAGATCCTGTACCTGTAACCGGAACACCATCAACAAAATTTGCGGGCTGTCCTCCAGTACCACCCATGGTGGATTCATAATTGGTTATGCCGGCCTGTAAGGCAGCCAGGACATTAGCCAGTCCCCAGCCCCGGGTCACATGAAAATGCGCAATGTGCTTTTCAGGCTGTGGTATGGCATCCAGCAGCATGGAGAAATAATCATACACCCTGTCGGGAGAGGCAGAACCATCATGGTCTGCATGCTCAATATCGTCAGCACCGATGTCAAGCCAGCGTTGTGTGAATTCAACAGCTTTCTTCATGTCGGTTGGCCCTTCGATGGGGCAACCCCAGATGGTACTCACTGTGCCGTTTACCAGGATGCCTGCATCATGACATTTGGGAATGTATTCTTCGCACATCTTGAAGTATTCTTCAATGGTCAAACCGGAATTCACTTTCTGATGAGATTCACTGGTGGAAACCATCACCAGGATCCTGTCGGGTCCGTAACCGTCTTTCTTTGCTTGAATAGCCCTGTCCATTGAGCGTTCACGAATGGTAATTGCGGTCAGGGTAATGTCATCCAGCATATGTTTTACTTTTTTGCTGTTATGTAGTTTCTGCATCAGCTCATCGGCATCGCTGAATTGTGGCAGGCCCCTCGGGTTCCCGAAATTCGTTGTTTCAATATGCCTGAAGCCGGCCAGGATCAGTTGTTCAAGTACCCATAATTTAGCATTTGTTGGAATGAATTTTTCTTCATGCTGGAATCCGTCCCGTACGGTAATGTCGCCAATCTTAACTTTTTTAGGATAATTCATCATAATATCACTTGATTTTGATCTGTTGAATTAATAATGCTCCCGAAGGTACGAATTTTTTAGAAAAATATGCAGCACTGCTAAATTGTTAAATTGCCAAATTGTTAAATTGCTAAACTGTTAAATTAATCCAGTATCCAGATTTCACTCTTCACTGTTCACTGTTCACCGTTCACTCTTCACCCTTCACTCTTCACGCAAATTTATTTCCATATAACAAATTTTTTCCTTATTATTGCATAGGCTCATCGGGCTTCCGCTCAGGCAGGATCATTGACCCGATTCCAAAAATTCGTAGTGTTTACCTAAATCATACAACCGTGTTTAAACTTGAAACCCAAATTAACATCAATTCCAAGGAATTCAAAGAGAATAAAAAGGCATTTGAGAAGATCCTCGCGGACTACAAAAAGATCTATAAAGATGTAACCAAAGGCGGATCTGAAAACGCAATTCAAAAGCACAAGGCCAGAGGTAAACTGCTGGCCAGGGAAAGGATCTATAAGCTGATCGATCCCAACACACCATTCCTTGAATTGTCTTCCCTGGCAGCTTATGGTCAGTATGAAAATGATTTTCCATCTGCTGGTATCGTTACAGGCATAGGTGTGATCCATGGACGTGAAACGGTAATTATTGCCAATGATGCTACGGTCAAAGGCGGCACTTATATGCAATGGACCATCAGAAAGCATTTACGGGCACAGGAAATAGCACTGGAAAACCATCTTCCAACCGTTTATATGGTAGATTCGGGGGGTGCATTTCTGCCCGAGCAGGATAAGGTATTTCCTGACAAAAATCACTTTGGACGTTTCTTTTACAACCAGGCACGTCTGTCAGCCATGGGAATTCCACAGATTGCCATAGTCATGGGTTCATGCACCGCCGGCGGGGCTTATGTCCCGGCAATGAGCGATGAAGCCATTATCGTCAAGAAGCAGGGAACTATCTTCCTGGGGGGGCCTCCTTTGGTTAAAGCAGCTACAGGTGAAGAGGTTACTGCTGAAGAGCTCGGAGGTGCGGAAGTCCATACCTCAATCTCCGGTGTGGCCGACCATATTGCGGAAAATGACACACATGCTATCCAGATCTGCCGGAATATGTTTGAGTCGATGGAACAAAAGGAGAAGCAACACCTGGACCTTACCAGGATTGAAGAACCTGCGTACGATCCGGCAGAACTATATGGTATTGCCCCGGTCGACCTGAAAAAAATGGTAGACTCCAGGGAGGTGATCATGCGGATTGTGGATGGCAGTAAATTCCACGAGTTCAAAGAAAGATATGCCCCAACCCTTGTGACAGGATTTGCCCGGATCATGGGCTACCCGATAGGTATCCTGGCGAATAATGGAGTGTTATTCCCTGAATCAGCCGTTAAAGGAACGCACTTTATTGAATTGTGTACAAGCAGAAAGATCCCTTTGCTGTTCCTGCAAAATATTACAGGCTTTATCGTTGGAAAAGATTTTGAAAGAAGAGGCATAGCCAAGGAGGGGGCCAAAATGGTGCATGCTGTGGCCAATGCCGATGTTCCTAAATTCACCATCCTGTTTGGAGGCTCATTTGGTGCCGGTAATTACGGTATGGCCGGCCGTGCTTTTGATCCAAGATTGTTGTTCATGTGGCCAAATGCCAAGATCTCCGTTATGGGGGGTATGCAGGCAGCCAACGTGCTGGTTACTGTGAAAAAAGACCAATTCAAACTCAAAGGCGAAGAAATGCCGGAAAAAGATGTAGAAAAGCTAAGGAAAAATATCGAAACAAAGTATGACATCGAAGGTTCAGCTTACTACAGTACCTCTCGCTTATGGGATGATGGCATTATCGATCCTATGGATACACGTAAAGTAGTGGCTATGGGTATCGCTATGTCGCTGAACAAAATTTATCCTGAACAGAAATATGGTGTTTTCAGGATGTAATAGGGGTTTTATTATTCAAACCATCCTTTTTCGATAATTTACCCATATTAAATTGATAAAAGCTCATGAAGAATTTTGAAAATATCGAGTTTGTCCTTGAAAATAAAATCGGAACCGTTTGGCTTAACCGGCCCGAGATACACAATGCCATGAATGCAGAAATGATAGGAGA
>JAUXCL010000044.1 GCA_030618905.1 Bacteroidales bacterium
TGAAAAAAGACCAATTCAAACTCAAAGGCGAAGAAATGCCGGAAAAAGATGTAGAAAAGCTAAGGAAAAATATCGAAACAAAGTATGACATCGAAGGATCAGCGTACTACAGTACCTCTCGCATATGGGATGATGGCATTATAGATCCCATGGATACGCGCAAAGTAGTGGCTATGGGTATCGCTATGTCGCTGAACAAAGTCTATCCTGAACAGAAATATGGTGTTTTCAGGATGTAATAAGGTTTCATTATTCAAACTATCCTTTGTCGATAATTTACCCGGATTAAATTGATAAAAGCTCATGAAGAATTTTGAAAATATCGAGTTTGTTCTTGAAAATAAAATCGGAACCGTTTGGCTTAACCGGCCCGAGATACACAATGCCATGAATGCAGAAATGATAGGAGAGATCATCGATTGCTTCGAGCAGATCAATGGAATGGAAGAAGTGAGGATTGCCGTACTGAGGGGCCGGGGCAAGTCATTCTGTGCCGGGGCCGACCTGAATTACATGAAAAGCATTGCCGAATTTGGCTTCGAAGAAAATTACCAGGACAGCCTCAAACTGGCCAATTGCTTTAATGTGATATATACCTGCAAGAAGCCTACCATTGCAATCGTCCATGGTGCCGCTATCGGTGGTGCTAACGGCTTGCTTGCGGCTTGCGATTTCGTGTATTGCGATGATGAAACTAAGTTCGCTTTTGCAGAAGTCAAACTTGGTATTGCCCCGGCAACTATTTCTCCTTATGTGGTTAAAAGGATCGGTGAGTTTGGCGCCCGCGACCTGATGCTGACCGGCAGGCGCTTCCTCGGTAAAGAGGCTGAAGCCCACGGGCTGGTGAATAAATCACTTAGTGGCGAAGCCCTGGATGAACAGCTTAACCTGACTGTTAAATTCCTGATGAGCAGTGGACCGGATGCGATGGCTGCATGCAAGGAGTTGATTTATAATGTTTTTAATAAACATGATTTTGAAAGCTCATTGGATTATACCGCACGGCTGATTGCTGAGTTAAGGGCATCTGACGAAGGACAGGAGGGCATGGCCTCATTCATTGAAAAGCGAAAACCCAAATGGACAGAATAATTTAAATCCATCATTAACTATGGCTAAGAAAAGACCAATAAAATTCAGCTTGATATACCGTGACATGTGGCAATCCTCCGGGAAATATGTGCCCCGGGTCGATCAACTTACCAAAATCGCACCCGTGATCATCGACATGGAATGTTTTGCCCGCGTGGAAACCAATGGTGGTGCCTTTGAACAGGTTAACCTTCTCTATGGAGAAAATCCCAATAATGCTGTTCGCCAATGGACCAAGCCATTTAATGAAGCGGGAATACAGACCCACATGCTTGAAAGGGCACTTAACGGTATCCGGATGTTTCCGGTGCCTGCTGATGTCCGCCAGCTCATGTATAAAGTGAAGTATGCACAGGGTACCAATATCTCCCGCTCATTCTGCGGACTGAATGACCACCGTAACCTGGAACTTTCTGTCAGGTATGCCAGGGAGGCGGGGATGATATCACAAGCCTCATTATGTATCACACATTCCAGGATACATACCGTTGAGTATTTTATGGATATTGTGGATAAGGTTGTTGAATATGGAACCGATGAGATCTGCCTGAAAGACATGGCAGGTATTGGCCGCCCGGTGATGCTTGGAAGGTTGGTTAAAGCCATCAAGGACAGGCATCCACAAATTCTTGTACAATACCATGGACATTCAGGCCCCGGATTCTCGGTGGCTTCAATGCTTGAGGTGGCCAGGGCAGGCGCGGATATTATTGATGTGGCCATGGAACCTCTTTCCTGGGGTATGGTACACCCTGACCTGATCACCATACGTGAAATGCTGGATGATGCGGGTTTTGATGTGCCGGAGATCAACATGAACGCCTATATGGAAGCCAGGAAGCTTACACAGGGCTTCATGGAGGATTTCCTGGGATACTGGATCAATCCAAAGAACAGGTTTATGTCATCCCTGATGATACAGAGCGGATTGCCCGGAGGCATGATGGGTAGCCTGATGGCCGACCTTAAAGGTGTGCATGACGGGATCAATTTCTCTCTTAAAGCAAGTGGAAAACCTGAGTTAACAGAAGATGAATTGCTGATAAAACTCTTTGATGAAGTTGAATTCATATGGCCCGTAATGGGTTATCCACCCCTGGTCACACCATACAGCCAATACGTTAAGAACGTTGCCCTGATGAATATGATGCAGATGGCCAAAGGTGAAGAAAGGTACTCAATGATGGATGACAACACCTGGAACATGTTGCTGGGCAGGGCCGGGAAACTTCCGGGCCCGCTGGCTCCGGAGATCGTTAAGTTGGCCAAAGAACAGGGAAGAGAATTTTATGACGGTGTCCCTCAAGATGCCTATCCTGATGAACTCGACAAATACAGGAAAGAGATGAAAGAAAATGGCTGGGAAACAGGGACGGACGATGAAGAACTGTTTGAGTTTGCCATGCATGAAACCCAATATAGGGATTATAAATCCGGTATTGCCAAAGAAAGGTTTGAGCAGGAGCTGGAAAAGATGAAATCACAAGAATCAACCCCTAAAACAACAGTAGCCGTGAAAGACAAACAAGCACCCCGTAAGGGATCATACAGTAAAGAAAAAGTTGATGCCCCGGTGGCAATGGCCGCATATATCATGTATACCATGAATTCAAAAACTTTTAACCCTGTTGCCGAGGGAGCCAGTCCACATGACATCTGGAACATGATAGGATTCTGGAGGAACCTTAACAAAATTGACCTGACTTTTGAAGATGAAGTTAAGGAGGTTGAATTCACAAGACCTGTTCAGGGCGAGTATAATTTTCTGCTCGCAGGTAAAAGCCTGAATGGAAAGATCGAGTATATTGATAAAGGGGAGATAGACTTTTCAATTGACGGGGAGACATACCAGGCTAAGATCACAAAAGGAGAAGGTGATTATGCCAAGGTATCGATCAATGGAGTAGATTTTCAAATGTACCGCAACGACCTGCTGGAATCAGAACTTTCTGCGCATAGCCCGGAAGACAGTATAGATGAGAGTAATAAGATTGTTTCCCCCATTCCCGGCAAGGTCTTTAAGATTAAAGTGAAGGAGGGTGAAAAAGTGAGAAAAGGAGACATCGTTGTCGTTATTGATGCCATGAAAATGGAAAACAATATTACCACCAACCGGGATGCTGTCATTAAGAAGATCCATGTAAAACTGAATGAAATGGTGGAAGTGAACACTACCCTGGTCGAAATAGAATAACATATCATATTACATCTTTCTAAACCAAAGCAATTATGGATTTCGAATTGTCTGAAATACAACAAATGATCCGTGATACGGTTCGTGATTTTGCTGAACGTGAGATCAAACCAATCGCACATGAATTGGATGAGAAAGCAGAGTTTTCTACTGACCTGACTAAAAAAATGGGAGAGCTGGGCTTATTCGGCATGTATATCCCTGAAAAATATGGTGGACAGGGTATGGACACCCTCTCCTACATCATCGCAGTAGAAGAAATTGCCAGGGTGGATGGAAGCCAGGCGGCCACGCTTGCAGCACACAATTCTCTGGGAATCGGGCCTCTTTATTATTACGGAAACGAAGAACAAAAAATGAAATACCTGCCGCAGCTTTGCACTGGTGAAGCCTTATGGGGCTTCGGACTGACTGAGGCGGATGCAGGATCTGATTCCAGGGCCTCGAAGACAAAAGCAATACCCAAAGGCGATGAATGGGTAATCGATGGCTCAAAGATCTTCATTACCAATGGTTCTCATGAAATGTCAATCGGTTCCACCGTGCAATGTGTTACCGCTGAGAAAGATGGCAGGAAAGAATTTACTACCATTATCGTTGAAAAAGGCACCCCAGGTTTTAAAAGGGTATCTATGCATGGAAAAATGATGTGGAGGGCTTCCGATACAGCCGAACTATATTTCGATGATTGCCATGTGCCTAAAGAAAATCTGCTGGGGAGTGTAGGCGAAGGTTCTCATATCATGCTGTCAACATTGGATTCAGGGCGTCTGTCGATTGCGGCTATGGGACTTGGCTGTGCCCAGGGAGCCTTTGAGATGGCCCTGCAATATGCCAAAGAAAGGAAACAATTCGGTAAAGCAATTGTGAAGTTCCAGGTAATTGCATTCAAATTTGCCGACATGGCCACAAAAATTGAATTGGCCAGAAACCTGCTTTATAAAGCTTGCTGGTTGAAAGATGCAGGTAAGCCGTTTGGAAAAGAAGCCGCCATGTCGAAACTGTATTGTTCTGAAATAGCCAAGGAGGTAACTGATGAAGCCGTCCAGATCCATGGCGGTTATGGCCTGATGAAAGATTATGATATCGAAAGGTTTTACAGGGACCAGAGATTGCTGCAAATCGGTGAAGGTACCTCGGAAATACAGCGGCTGGTGATTGCAAGACACGTGGATGCGAAATAGATTCTAGATCCTAGATACTAGATACTGGATACTGGATCCTGGATCGATGGATGATTCATATAATATTATTTAGCGAAATAAATGGAATACAATGAATTATGGACCCCGTATAATGAGTGGTCGGGTAGTTCGGGGATGAATGATTACAGGCTGTATGTGAATGAACGTTTTGGACTTGACCTGAAAGATTATTTTGAACTTTATCAATGGAGTCTTGATTATATCGCAGATTTCTGGGGAAGCTTCTGGGATTACTCCGGTGTCAGATATTCCAAACCTTTTGATCAGGTTGTTGATGATGCAAAGAAGATGCCAGGTGCCAAATGGTTTCAGGGGGCCAGGTTGAATTTTGCAGAAAATTTATTAAGCAGAAGGGATGATAAGTGTGCCATCATATTCCGGGGCGAAGCCGAGCTGGAAAGAAGGATATCCTACGCTGAGTTATATGATGAGGTTTACCGTGTGGCTGAAGGATTGAAAAGAGCAGGTGTTCAAAAAGGTGACCGGGTGGCCGGCTTCATTCCCAATATGCCGGAAGCCATTATCGCCATGCTGGCAGCAGCCTCCATAGGTGCCATATGGTCCTCATCCTCACCCGATTTCGGTATTAAGGGTGTGCTTGACCGCTTCAGTCAGATTGAGCCTAAAGTGATTTTCGCCGCTGATGGCTATTATTATAAAGGAAAGGTATTCGATTCCCAGGAAAAGCTTCGTGGCATCCTGGATCAACTGCCATCAGTCGAAAAGGTGGTTTTAGTAAAATACACGGGCAACCGCAATGTCAGCGAAGTGCCCAACGCAATAGCCTGGGAAGAGCTGGCTCATGCCGTAGAAGGAGAGATGACTTTCGAACAATTGCCTTTCGACCATCCCCTGTACATCATGTATTCTTCCGGAACAACCGGATTGCCAAAGAGCATCGTACATTCTTCCGGGGGAACACTGATCCAGCACTTAAAAGAACTGATCCTCCACAGCAATCTTTCAGAGGATGACAATATCTTCTATTTTACCACCTGCGGTTGGATGATGTGGAACTGGTTCATCAGCAGCCTGGCAGTGGGGGCAACAATTATCTGCTTTGATGGCAATCCATTCTATCCCGGTCCGGATGCACTGTTGAAAATGGCTGATGAACTGGATGTCAGCATTTTTGGCACCAGCGCAAAATATATTGCCTCCCTGGAGAATGCAGGGGTGAAGCCACAGGGAATTTCATCATTCCCCAATTTGAAAGCCATACTATCTACCGGATCACCTTTGACGGACGAAAGTTTCGATTATGTGTACCGGGAATGGAAAAAAAACGTTCAGCTCTCATCCATTGCCGGTGGAACGGACATCATATCGTGCTTTATGCTCGGAAACCCGACCCTTCCGGTTTATAAAGGTGAGATCCAATGCCGGGGAATGGGAATGGATGTTGATAGCTTTGATGATTCAGGAAAAAGCATTGTTGGCAAACAGGGAGAACTGGTTTGTAAATCCGCTTTTCCATCCATGCCTGTCTATTTCTGGAATGATCCCCAGGGACAAAAATACCATGATGCCTATTTTGATGTTTATCCCGGCATCTGGCGGCATGGGGATTATATCCTGCTGAGTGAGCATGGCGGTATTACCATGTATGGAAGATCAGATGCTACGCTTAATCCCGGAGGGGTGAGAATAGGAACTGCTGAAATTTATCGTGTGGTTGAGAATATGGATGAAATTGAAGACTCTGTGGTGATTGGCCAGCCTTACGATGGAGATGAACGGGTGATCTTATTCGTGAAACTGAATCCGGGATTTTCTCTGGATGAAGCACTGATCAAAAAGATCGCTTCCAGTATCCGGAGCCATTGCAGTCCAAGGCATGTACCGTCCTTTATCCTGGAAACGGCAGGTGTTCCCTATACCCTGAATGGTAAGAAAGTAGAAATTGCGGTTAAGAAGGCCATCCTGGGTGAGGAGATCAAAAATAAAGACGCCCTTGCCAATCCTGGAGTTTTGGATTATTACCATAATCTACCGGAACTTAAATCATGAAAAAATACCATCTCCTTTTATTATCTGTTTTGTCAGGGCTTCTTTTCACATTAGGGTGGCCTGCAAATGGATTCCCCGGATTATTGTTCATTGCCTTTGTCCCACTTTTTTTTATTGATAACTATATTGATAAACACAGAGACAGGTTCAATCGCTACAGCATCTGGTTTTATGTTTATCCCGCCTTCCTGATATGGAACGGGCTGTGTACATGGTGGGTCTGGAATGCCACACCAGGCGGTGGGGTGGCAGCGGTGGTCGTTAATGCTTTCTTCATGGCCCTGGTATTCAATATCTATCATATTTCCAAACGGAATATTTACCCATCCCGTAATGCCCTGTTTATCCTGGCACTTTACTGGATCTCCTTCGAATACTTCCATCTTAACTGGGATATGAACTGGCCATGGCTGAACCTGGGTAATGGATTTGCCAACTATGTCAAATGGATACAATGGTACGAATTCACCGGAACCTTTGGCGGTACCCTCTGGATCCTGGTAATAAACATCTTAATCTATCGCACTATAAAGACATTTCTCTCCTCTCCTTTCTCTTTTCGCTCTTCTCTTTTCGGACTGGGCTCCATATTAATAATAGCTATTCCACTTATCATTTCTTTTGTAATTTACCGTAATTACAAAGAAGACTATCGCCCAGTCCGGATCATCATCACTCAACCCAACGTAGACCCCTATACTGAACAATACTCACTACCTCCATCCGTGGTGATCAACAGGAACCTCAGTGAGGCTGAACCCTATCTGGATGAACATACTGATTTCATCGTGAGCCCGGAATCAGCTATTCAGGAAAGAATCTGGGAACGGGCTGTTGAACAGTACAGGAGCCTGAATTTATTAAAGCAGTTCATTCATGAGCATCCGCATACCAGCATTATCATCGGGGCTTCGACAAGGAAAGAATTCTTGCCCGGAGATGAGATCTCAGCCACGGCCCGGAAATTTATTGATGTAGATAAATATTATGATGCTTTTAACACGGCTTTTTATTTAGACACGGGAAACATCAGACAATGGTCTCATAAATCACGGCTTACCCCGGGTGTTGAAAGCATGCCTTTTCCGAAATACCTGAAATTTCTTGAAAGCCTTGCCATTGATATGGGAGGAACTGTTGGAAGCCTTGGGGTGGATCCTGAACCCAAAGTGTTTGTCAGGGCTTCTGATTCCCTTAAAACTGCCGCTCCTATTTGCTTTGAATCGATCTTTGGAGAGTTTTTTGCCGGCTTTGTCAGGAATGGGGCCGAACTGATATTTGTGATCACCAATGATGGCTGGTGGGGAAATACACCCGGATATAAGCAGCATTTTTCTTTTTCCAGGATGAGGGCCATAGAAAACCGGCGCAGCATCGCACGCTCTGCAAATACAGGCATTTCGGCATTCATTAACCAGCGGGGAGATGTAATGCAGGAATTGGGATATTGGATCCCTGGTGCTTTAAGTCAGACATTAAATGCCAATACAAAGCTCACTTTTTATACCAGATACGGGGATTATATTGCCAGAATCTCTTCTTTCATAACCGCGATATTGCTATTGTTTACAATAGCAAGTATCCTGATCAAAAGGAAAAAGCCGCTGGTTTCAACGAAATGATATTTCAAAGGGACTCCATCCTACGGGACTCCATCCCATAGGATTATTCACACTTTATAGCATCTACTGGATTTGAGATGGATACCTTGATTGCCTGGAACATAACAGTACCGGTGGAGATAGCCAGTGAAATTACCGTTGCAAAGATGAAAATCCAGAAATGATCCAGGATATTTATCCTGTAAGTGAAATTTTGCAACCAATATTCAATTAGTAAATAGGCAGCAGGCCATGCAATGATGTTGGCAAGGATTACCCACTTGGTTAAATCTCTTGTTAGCATAGACACCAGACCCGGGGTTGTTGCTCCCAGGATCTTCCTGATTCCCACTTCCTTGGTTCTCTGCTCTGAAGAAAAAGAGGCCAGCCCGAATAAGCCCAGACAAGCTATGATGAAGGCAAGTATTGTGAAATAGACGAATAATTTCTCCATATTCATCTCCGACTTGTATTGCTTGTTAAAGCTCTCTTCAAGAATGAAATAGTCGAAGGGAAATGTGGTTTCGATGATCTCCCATGTTTCCCGTATCGCATGAATGCCCTCCTGCATATGATCAGGATGCAGTTTGATGGAAAGATAATTGGCATCCTCCGGATCATAAATGATCATGGTCGGTTCAATGGGATCATGCAATGACTGGATATGAAAATCCTTCACCACACCTATAATGTGATAAGGGACCAGTTCCTCATCGGCGAAATAACTGATTTTCTTGTTCAAAGGGTCTTCCCAACCCAGTTTTTTCATGAGTGTTTCATTAATAATGATGGCAGCCGTATCTGTTGCATACATACCTGAAAAATTCCTTCCCATGAGCATTTTCATTCCCATGGTCCCAATAAACTGATCGTCTGTCCGCAAATTAAATATGATCCAGGGTGAGTTTTGTGGAATCCCCTCAGGTATATATCCTGTACCATCCATGTCTTTTCCAGGGACACTGGATGATACTGAAACCTGGCTCACATAAGGTAGTTTCTCAAACTCGGTTTTAAAAGTCAGGAATTTCTCCCGGAGTTTTTCACTGTTCAGTGGAATGATAATGCTATTCTCTTTATCAAATCCAAGTTCTTTCTCTGAGATATAATTCATTTGCTTGAATACCATACCGGTGGAAATCAGTAGAATGATGGATATTGAAAACTGGATGATCACCAGCAGGTTTCTTAAAACAGACCTTCTTATTCCCCGGAAGACATCCCCTTTCAGTACCTCTATGGGCTGGAAGGAAGAAAGGTAAAAGGCAGGGTAACTGCCTGCAAAAGAGCCGATAATCAAAATAAAGATGATCATCACCAAAACCATGTACCATTTTGTTGTTACATGGAGCCCCAGATGCAAACCGGTTAGGTTATTGAACAATGGCATTGCCAGCTCCACCAGGATGAGGGCCACCATCATGGCAAAGAAGGTAAGTATGATAGATTCCCCAAGAAATTGATAGATCAATTGGTATTTATTCGCTCCGGCCACTTTCCGTAAGCCAACCTCTCTTCCTCTCCTGGATGAACGTGCGGTAGATAAGTTCATGAAATTGATACAGGCGATGAGCAATATAAACAATGCAACCGAGCTGAAAATATAGATGTAAATGGCATCCCCGTTTGGTGAAATCTCTCCCAAAAGGTGAGAATGCAAATGAATACTTGAAATGGATTGGAGATAAGGTTTAAAGGAGACGTTCTCATTCTCCACCAGATCTTCAATGTATTTGATCATAAAACCAGGGAGTTCCTGGTTCATCTTCTCGGTGGAAGCATTCGGGTGGAGTTTAACATAGGTATGCAGGAAAAATGAACCCCATTCTTCCATCCGATTTTTATCCTGATCAATCACCAACTGAATAGAAGTCAGCATGTTATACTTCAAATGTGTATTTGCCGGTGCATCTTCAATGATTCCTGAAACGGTAAGATAGATGGCATCATTCAACCTGATCACCTTTCCCAGTGGATCCTCTGCACCGAAGTATTTTTCCGCCATGCTTTCGGATAAAATGATATGATGAGGGTCCTTAAGTACAGTTTGCTGGTTTCCCCTCACAAGGCGAAATGAGAAAACATCCAGGAAACTGGTGTCAACATAATATAATTTATCCACGTAATACTTATGATTGTCATAAGAGAAGAAGACATTATCATCTTTGTAAACCCTGGTGGCTACTGCAACTTCCGGGAAGTCTTGAAGAACAGCCTGGGCCATCGGTCCATTCGACAGGGCTATATTGAAGAAATCCCCGCTGATCTCTCCTTCCACAGCAATCCTGAAGATCTTATGATGATCTTCATGAAATCTGTCGTAACTCAACTCATGGATGATATAAATAAGGATCAGCAAGCAAGCAGCCATACCAATAGCCAGACCGGTAAGGTTGATTATTGAGTACCCTTTGTGTCTCCACAAATTTCTCAGGGCTGTTTTGAGGTAGTTATTCAGCATATTTATCATAAGGGACTCCATCCTACGGGATGGAGTCCTACGGGATGGAGTCCCTATGTAATTGTTTGATATTCAGCAACATTATTTTTACTCGTACTTAATCGCATTGACCGGATTATCTGATGCGGCCTTGATGATATGGTAACTGATGGTCATTAAACCAATGAGAAAAGCTGCCAATCCTGCAAACAGGAATGTGTACCAATGAATGTCGGTGTAAAAGATAAAATTGTCTTTCAACCAGATATCAATGCGCCACCAGGAAATGGGAATGGCCAGGATGAAAGCAATCATGATCAATAAGGCGAATTCACGGTACATCATTTTCAGAATACTTCCAACGGAAGCCCCAACGATCTTTCGGATGCCAATCTCCTTGGCTTTTCTTTCAGCCATAAAGGATGAAAGTCCGAGCAAACCCAGCAAAGCAATAAAGATGGTCAGTAAGGTCGCTATGCTTAAGATGCTGCTGATCTTTTCCTCAGCCTGGTACATGCCATCCATACTTTCATCCAGGAATTCGAAATCAAAGGGCCTTTTCGCTCCGAAATCATTCCACTTTTCTTCAATGAAGTCAAGTGTTCCTCTTACATTATTGGCTTTAATTCTTGCGGAGACCAAAAACCTTGGAGTCGGTGTTATAAACAACATCATTGGTTCTACCGGATTATGTAATGACCGGAAATGAAAATCCCTGACCACACCAATCACCTTCATTGGCCGGGCCACATTTCCGTCCAGGTCAATGCCATAATCAATTCTCTTGCCGATTGGGTCATCTTCCCACCCAAGGGATTTTACAGCAGTTTCATTGACAATAACAGCACCTGTATCATCTGTGCTCATATTGATATCGAAATTCCTGCCTTTGATGATCTCCATACCCAGCGCATCAACATAATCATAATCAACCTGGGCAAGGATCAGGGAGCTTTCCACCATCTGGCTGTCCTTTTCCACATTGATCACCTGTATCCAGGTAATATTTCCGGGGACCCCGGTAGAGTTAGTCACACCGGTGATATTTGGATTCTGCAGTAATTCAGCTTTAAAAGTTTCTACTTTGCTTCGGAAGGCTGAGTCCTGTAGTTGCATCACCACCAGGTTTTCCTTATCAAATCCAAGGTCTTTCTTTTTCAGGTAGCTCAACTGATCTGAAACTGCCATGGTGGTAATGATGATCACAATGGCGATGAAAAACTGGATGACCACAAGCATTTTCCTGAAAAGCCCTGATTTTCTTCCTGTTGAGCTTGCTATTCCTTTTAGCACCGAGACGGGCTTAAATGAAGACAGGTAAAAAGCCGGATAGCTTCCTGAAATAATACCAATCAAAAGGGTCACAATAAAAATGAGCACAAAAATCATGGGGGTTGCGGTGAATTCCATTGATTTACCAACGAAATTGTTGAAGTCAGCAAACAATAGATAGACCGCCAGGACAGCAATCACCATGGCACTGAAAACAAGCATTAAAGATTCACCAATAAATTGTCTTATCAACTGCGAGCGATATGCTCCACTGACTTTTCTTAATCCAACCTCTCTTGCCCTGTTGGTAGAGCGGGCTGTAGCCATGTTCATATAATTGATAGCGGCGATCAGGAGGATAAATATGGCAATGGAAGAGAATATCAAAAGATATGCTTTATTGCCCGTTGGCCTGTTTGCAGCAAGCCCTGATCTGTAATGTGTATCCGCAAGTGGTGTGGTAATAAGCGAGTAGCTTGCATTGATTTGTTCCCCAATTGGTTTCATGTATTTGTCATAAAAATCCGGGAACTTATCATAAATTGCCTGAATATCGGAGTGCTTATTCAATAGCACATAGGTGATAACGCCAATATTCCAGAAACGAATGGGTTCCATGCTATTGTAATTCTCGACTCCCTGCCGTTCAGCCATGGTCGCAGATGACAACAGGGCATCATATTTCAGATGGCTGTTAACCGGCAGGTCTTCAATTACAGCTGTAACCAGGTAAGAATTGCCAGCTCCTGTTTGGATTGTTTTTCCTATTGCGTCCTCGTCTCCAAAATACTTTTTGGCGATTTTATCCGTCAGGACAATTGTGTTTGGCTCGGTGAGGGCCCTGTCAGGACCGCCAGCTACAAAATGATGTGTGAAAACATCGAAAACACTTGAATCGCAGAAGTAAAATTTTTCTTCGTAGTACTCCTTTGTTTCGTATTTGATTAAGGAATTTCCGGTATTGTAAAACCTGACAAATTCTTCCACTTCAGGGAACTCCAGCCTGAAAGCTGGTCCCATAGGTATAGGCACGATGGCAAATTTATCGACCTTATTATTGATATTAAACTCGGAGTCTATCCGGTGAATATGCCTGTATTTTACATGGTGCTTGTCGTATCCAACCTCATCTTTCAGGTAGAAAAGAATAAATATGAAAGCGGCCAGGCCAACCGACAGTCCTAAAATATTGATGATGGTATAAAATTTATTGCGAATGAAATTCCTGTAGGCACTTTTAATGTAATTCCAGAACATTTTATTATAGGGTTAACAGGTTAAAATCGATATATCAATATGCGCGAATGAATTTCACGCCCACAAAGCAGTGATAAATTGTTTTCAACAAGAGATCATTACATTACAGTTTTTTTGATGTTCTCTGTAATAATCTGACCGTCAAATAACTGTACTATTCGTTGTGCATACTCGGCATCTCTTTGGGAGTGCGTTACGATGATCACTGTTGTTCCTCCCTGGTTAAGGGTTTCAATCAGGTTCATCACCTCTTCCCCATGAGAGGAATCCAGGTTACCTGTCGGCTCATCTGCAAGGATCAGCCTGGGTTCGGCCACAACCGCCCTGGCTACTGCCACACGCTGTTGTTGTCCACCTGAAAGCTGTAATGGGAAATGTTTTTTTCGGTGTACGATCTGCATTTGTTCCATAACTTCTTCAACCCTTTTCCTGCGGGCACTTGATGACATGCCAAGATAGATTAAAGGCAATTCGATGTTTTCAAATACGGTCAGCTCATCGATAAGGTTAAAATTCTGAAAGACAAAACCAATGTTTTCCTTTCTTAACCTAGCCCTTTGACGCTCACTAAACCTGGCTACTTCATTATCCAGGAAGAAATATTCTCCATCACTTGGATTGTCAAGTAAGCCCAAAATGTTCAAAAGGGTGGATTTCCCACAACCTGAGGGGCCCATTATAGCTACAAACTCACCTTTCTTGATCTCGAAAGTCACCTTGTTCAGGGCAGTAGTCTCCACTTCATCTGTACGGAAAATTTTGGTTAAGTTGCTTGTTCTGATCATTTTTTCTAATGTTTAATATTAATAATTAGACGTTCATTATATGCTATTCGTTACTATCTATTCATGCTTAAGTGTATCCACAGGATTAGTCCTGGCAGCCATGCTTGCCTTTATTCCGGTAATGGCCAGGGCAAGGATTAATGCAATAAGCCCGGATATGATAAACATTCCTACTCCATAATTTGTCTGGTAAGCAAACTGGCTTAACCAGTTTCTGATCACCAGCCAGGCCAACGGCCAGGCAACAATGTTGGCAATGATGATGAGCTTGACAAACTCGGCAGACAACAATCGAATGATGCTGAATCCACTCGCACCCATTACCTTCCTGATGCCAATTTCTTTTGTTCTCTTATCTGCCATATAGGACGTCAATCCATATAATCCTAATCCAGCAATGAAAATGCTCATGATGGTAAATACGAGGGCCACTAAGGCTAAGTTTTCTTCATCCTTGTATAATCTTTTCAGCTCATTTTCTAAAAA
>JAUXCL010000047.1 GCA_030618905.1 Bacteroidales bacterium
CTACATCACGTGCAGTGACATCTAATTCAATATAAGCTGAAGACTGTCCCACAGGGATTTCTACAGTATTAGGAATATTCTGGAATGTTCTGACCACCCTTAAGGTGGCAATATTCTTTTTGGAAGTAGGATTTTCAGCAACATAAACCAAAACTTTAAATACGGAGTCGACAGGAAGTGTTGTACTCACAGAAACAAAACCAGTGGAATCAACCAAATTAATTACCGGTTTGTAAACTATCGGGTCTTCTTCATCTTTGGTACAGGCAGTAAAGACTACGCTTCCTGCCATCATCAGTAAAACAAATAATTTAATCGCTTTTTTCATAAACATAATATTAAAATTAATCATTAGGAATTATTCTAAACTAATTGAACATGCAAATATACGCTTTATATAATTTTAAACCCACATCAATGAGAAGTTAAAAATTCTTTGGTCACGGGATAAGAAGTAGTGTGGTTTTAACAAGCAGGAAAGAATTGGTTCAGGTGTGCTCATTTATATGCCCATTTAATATCAAACGTCCGGACAGTATGTAAGATCCACACATTGTCCGGAAGTTCAAATTGAACCAGATCATTAAATGGTTTAAGAGACTGGATGTAAAATTGGATTTGGGAAATTTTAATGCTATTCAGTAGTAATACAGATAGACTTTTGTGTCAGCCTGCCTTCCTTATCCGTCAGGATAAATTCAAAGACTTCTTCACCAGTACTCAATTGAGCATTGAATTTAATTTCAAGCCACAAACTGGGTCCTTCAATCTGGAATGTGGTATCCCAGGCTTGCATTTTGAATAATCTGATGATCTTAAGTTCGTCGAGTTCGTTTTTTGTGAATGGATTTTCTTCAGACCAGATCTTAAGCTGGAATTGATCCATAGTGGCCAAGGTCACATCTGCACTGACACAATTATTGTCCTCAATGATGTTGAGAACAGGATTGAGGTCAAGTACGGGTATAGGTTCTTCTTTTGTGCATGAAGTGAATGCTACAATACCCGCCAGTAGAAATACTTTGAAAATCGTTTGTAGTTTTCCCATGATCGTTAAAATTTGTTAGAGAACACTGAGCAATTGTAGTTTTTGTTAATCTTCTGTGTACAAAGATACAAAATAATCATTGAGTATATTCTCTGAAATTTACTAAGTATTTATACGGATGCCTTCCGGGTATAAGTACCTTGGCCTTTCAGGTACCCAGCAGACTAGTCGTTGGCCTTATCTTCCAGCAGGGGAACAAAGCGGAATGCTCCATGTTTTTCTTCCCGTAGCTCTCCATCAGCCATCTTATCAATGGTCATCATTTGTTGGATTTCAGAGCTTCCCACCGGAACTACCAGACGCCCTCCAATGTTGAGTTGTTCAAATAATTCAACTGGAAGTTCAGGGGCAGCTGCAGTAACCAGAATTTTGTCAAAAGGCGCGAAAGTGGGTAAACCTTTATATCCATCACCATAAAAAAGCCTTGGCCGGTATCCCAGCCTGGGTAAAAATTCCCTGGTCTTGTCAAAAAGTTTCTTTTGACGCTCAACAGAAAACACTTTAGCCCCCAGCTCAAGCAGTACACAAGCCTGATAACCTGAACCGGTACCGATTTCCAGAATTTTCTCGCCTTTTTTGACCCGGAGCAAATCTGTTTGAAATGCCACCGTATATGGCTGCGATATTGTTTGACCGGAACCAATGGGAAAAGGTTTGTCCTGGTATGCATATTCCAAAAAAGAAGAATCAAGAAATAAATGCCTTGGGATTTTTCCGATGGCTGATAAAACGCTTTCATCCTGAATGCCTTTTTGCCTGATTTCTTCAATCAGCTGTTTGCGTAAGCCCTTGTGCTTAAATGAGTCAATCATACTTTGTCAGATGCATTTGGTCGATTAGAAGATTATAGGATTGCAATACTTCACGAAAGTACTAAATTCGAATTTGTTGTTTGATGAAAAAGTATACATTTGCAGAAATTTTTTGAACATGTTGAAAATTGGCGTACTTGGAGCAGGACATTTGGGCAAAATCCACCTCAAATGCATTAAACAAATTGAACAATTTGAGCTCATTGGTTTTTTTGACCCTGATGAAGTAGTTGCCGGGGAAGTGGAAAATGAGTATCAGATCAGAAGGTTTCAATCTATTGATGAGTTGATTAAAGCAGTGGATGTGGTGGATATCGTGACACCAACTGTTTCACATTTTGAATGTGCAGCCAAAGCACTGAAGCAATTTAAGCATGTTTTCATTGAAAAGCCTATTGTTACTACAACAGAGGAAGCCAAAAAACTCATTGACCTGGCTGAGGAAGCCAATATTAAAGTGCAGGTTGGCCATGTGGAGCGCTTTAATCCAGCTTTTATGGCCGCCCAGCCTTTTTTTGCACAACCCATGTTTATTGAAACTCATCGCCTTGCTCAATTCAATCCCAGGGGTACTGATGTACCGGTGGTGCTTGACCTTATGATCCACGATATTGACATCGTACAAAGCGTTGTTCAGTCAGAAATCAAAAGAATCAGTGCCAGTGGTGTACAGGTAATTAGTGATACGCCGGATATCGCAAATGCCAGGATTGAATTTGCTAATGGATGTGTGGCCAACCTCACAGCCAGCAGGATTTCCATGAAAAATATGAGAAAGTCGAGGTTTTTCCAGAAAGATGCCTATATCGCGGTGGATTTTCTGGAAAAAAGCGTTGAGATCATCAGGATGAAAGATATTGACCCCGATAAGATAGATCCTTTTGCCATGATCTTTGATTTGGGAGAAGGAAAGGGGAAAAAGCAAATACTCTTTGATAAACCCAAAGTATATCCAATAAATGCTATTCAAAAGGAGCTGGAGAGTTTCTATGAGGCTATCGCAGACGATGTTACACCACCCGTTACGATATTCGATGGATACCATGCCCTGGATATTGCCTACCGGATTATGGAAGAATTACAAAGTTCCACAAACAACCAATAATTAATTGCTGCTGTCTTGTTAAAAATATCTCACTGAAACAGACAATATAGAATTGATAATTACGTTGATTGTTAATAAGATGCCCCAAATCAGAAACCATTACATGAAGCACCTGCGAAAGTTATCTCTTTTCTTTCCTTTGGTTATGGTGTTCCTGGTATTATTTTCATGTAGAAAATTTGAGGGAGATCAGACAATTCCTGCATATATTAAAATTGATTTTCTTACGCTTAAAACTGATTATTCTGTTGAAGGAACCAGTTCGGCAAAAATTGAGACCGTTTGGATCTATGTCGATGGTAATCTTGAGGGGATTTATGAACTGCCGGTTATGGCGCCAATCCTGGCCCGGGATATGAAGGAGGTCATCATACAGGCCGGAATCAACCTCAATGGGATTGCATCTACAAGAGCCCCATACCCATTTTATGAATCAGTAATTCAGGATGTTAGATTTCTCGAAAACAAGGTGGTGAACATCAACGGAGGTTATGTAGTTACGGGTAATGACTCAACAAAATTAGAATCCAAAACACGTTATCTGGATAATTGTGTTTTCGTGTGGATGGAAGATTTTGAAGACCCCAGTGTTGGCCTGGACAGCTTGCCACCCAGCCAGGTGGATATTCAAAGAACAAAACCCGTTAATCATCCTGAAGCATACTTATCATCTAATTCAAAATATTCTGGATATATCGAACTTACTGAAGATAAACCCTACTTTCGCATTGCAACCAATGTAGGCAATGAAGACGGGTTTAAACTCCCACAGGCCAATAACTGGCCTATATTCCTGGAACTCAACTATAAGTGTAATCAGACTTTCACTATTGGCGTATTTGCAAATGAAATATCACAGATCATTGAAAACCCCTTGATTGGAATTAATCCATCGGAAGAGTGGAATAAAATATATATCAACCTCAAACCTATCGTGAATTACTCAATCAGTGCGGTCGACTTTAATATTGTCATGGATGGCCACCTGGGTGAAGGATTGACGAAGGGGGAGATTTACCTTGATAACATTAAGTTGATATACAGAAGTGGTCAATGAATAAAAATTTACAGGTTTTTAAGTACGTATTTTTTGACTTTATTGCAGCTGCAGTAGCCTGGGGACTATTCTTTATCTACCGGAAATACGCAGTTGACAGCGATATCTTTGGGCATCTAAATGAAGTGTTCCAGGACAATAATTTCTACCTTGGCATCACACTGATCCCCCTTTTCTGGCTCATCCTGTATACCCTGGTGGGCACCTACCGGAAAATCTACAGGAAATCCAGGCTCAGAGAACTGGGCCAGACTTTGCTTATTACCTTAATAGGGGTTACCATTATCTTTTTTGCCCTGATACTGGACGACATCATCGTTTCATACCGATCCTATTATCAGTCGTTTATGACCCTTTTTGGACTGCATTTTTTCTTGACGTATAGCTTTCGGCTTATACTGACTTCCATCACAGTCAGGAAGGTCCATAAAAAGATAATTGGATTTAATACCATCATTGTTGGCAGTAATGGTAACGCCCTGTCTATTTATCATGAAGTTGAAAATCAGGAAAAGTCATCAGGGAATAAATTTGTAGGGTTTGTCAATGTTTTTGATTATGATTCCTATAGGATCAAGGAGTTCCTTCCACACCTGGGGAATTATAAAGCCTTAAAGAAGATCATTCATGAATATGAAGTTATGGAAGTAATTATAGCTATTGAGCGGTCTGAAAGAAAAACTATTGAAGATATCATAACCCTTTTGGAAGATCAGGATGTCATCATCAAGATAATCCCGGATATGCAGGATATCTTATTGGGTTCAGTAAAGATGTCTTCTGTATTTCACACACCCCTTATTCAGATTATGCCAGATCTGTTGCCTGCCTGGCAACAGTCACTGAAGCGCATTATGGACATCGTGGTTTCCATCATGGCGATGATCATATTAATTCCTGCTTACCTGTTTGTGGCCATTGGAACACTCATTACTTCCCGCGGACCTATTCTCTATTCTCAGAAGAGAGTGGGTATCAATGGTGTACCTTTTAAAATGCATAAATTTCGATCCATGTATAAGGATGCGGAAAAAAATGGCCCACAGTTATCATCAGAACATGATCCCCGGATCACACCTTTCGGTAAGTTTCTGAGGAAAGTCAGATTAGATGAGATCCCTCAATTCTATACTGTACTCAAAGGTGACATGTCGCTGGTTGGCCCAAGGCCGGAAAGACAGTTTTATATAGACCAGATAACAGAGAGGGTTCCTCATTACAGGTTTTTGCATAAGGTCAAGCCAGGGATTACTTCCTGGGGGCAGGTTAAATATGGTTATGCATCGAATGTTGATGAAATGATTGAACGGCTCCGCTATGATCTGCTTTATATTGAGAATATGTCGCTGGCTATGGATTTTAAAATCCTGATTTATACGGTCCTGATCGTGATCCAGGGCAGGGGAAAATAATCATTATATCTGTCCGTTTTCAATCATCCGTACTATCCATTCAATTTCCTGGTCTTCACCTTCCGGATCATAATCGGTTTTGAGATTGTATCCAAAGATCTTGGCAAAGGCTTGCCACCAGAAAGCTACAAACCTGCCCCGGAAATCCTGGACCATTTCATAAGAGGAGTTTCCTGTTTCTCTTGAAATAAGTTTAATTAAGATCTTACCTTGTGAGAAAGTCAGCTTTTTCAAGTCCTCGCCATATTCTTCCTTGAGTTCATCCTCAGCCTTCTTCATGATTTTTTTGCGTTCCTTCTTGTCAGGTGTGTTGATCAGGATCTCCTCATACTCTCTGTATTTCAGGCCGGCGAGTTTTGCATAGGGATATACTTTTTTTACATTTCTAACCAGTTTTGAATACCTTTTTGCCTGCCTTTTATTTTTCACCACCTTATAGGAAAAAATATAAACCTCTTTGAGCGGAATGATAGGAAGGGTATCTCCATCAACGACCCGGGCATATACCACAACAGAGTCTTTTCCCTGGGCAAATATGCTAAGGGGAAAGATGCTGATAAACAGGATATAGATGAATCTTTTCATGATTATCATGCCCGATAATTTCAAAAACTATGCCGAAACAGGAATTTGCTAAGCAACTTTGAGCCTGGTGATGTTGGTTTTTCTGAATTTTTCCTCTGCATAAGCCAATGTAACATGGAACTTTCTGGTATCGGTCTTAGAAGGAAGATCAAACATGGCATCGGTAAGAATCGCTTCCATAATCGATCTTAATCCCCTGGCACCCAGTTTATATTCCATTGACTTATCAACAATAAACTCCAGGACTTCCTTATCAAAGCTAAGGGTGATATTATCCATTTTAAACAGCTTTTTAAACTGCTTGACCAGTGAATTTTTTGGCTCCAGGAGAATTTTGATCAGGGTTTCCCTGCTCAATGGGTTCAGGTAAGTCAGCACCGGAAATCTGCCTACAATTTCGGGGATAAGGCCAAATTGTTTGAGATCGACCGGAGCAATATATTGTAAGAGATTTTCATTATCAATGTTCTCTTTTTCCTTGTCAAAATTATATCCAATGATATTGGTTTGAAGCCGTGAGGCGATGATCTTATCCATTGAATTGAATGCCCCGCCTGAAATAAAGAGGATATTCTGTGTATTTACCTGGATCATCTTTTGCTCAGGGTGCTTTCTGCCTCCCTGGGGAGGAACATTCACCTCAGTGCCTTCAAGCAGTTTAAGCAATGCTTGCTGGACTCCTTCACCGGATACATCCCTGGTTATTGAGGGATTATCACTTTTCCTGGCAATCTTATCGATTTCATCAATAAAAACGATTCCCATTTCGGCTGAGGCGACATTATAGTCTGCTGCCTGTAATAACTTGGATAGAATGCTTTCCACATCCTCGCCAACATAACCTGCTTCTGTCAGAACCGTTGCATCTGCGATACAAAATGGAACCTGCAACATCCTGGCAATCGTTCTGGCCAACAAAGTTTTGCCTGTTCCTGTTTCACCAACAATGACAATATTGGATTTTTCTATCTCTACATCCTCTTCTTTCTGAAGAGGTTGGGTGATTCTTTTGAAATGATTATAAACGGCAACGGAAAGTACCCTTTTGGCTTCTTCCTGCCCGATCACATACTGATCAAGGTGTGCTTTAATCTCACGTGGTTTCTTCAGGTCTACATTCTTAAATTTGACTTCACTGCGTGTAGTCATTTCCTCCTGCAGAATAGACTGGGCCTGAATTACACAGCTGTCACAGATATGTGCATCAATACCGGCAATGAGCAGTTTTGTCTGAGCTTTGTCACGACCGCAAAAGGAGCACTTCTGATGGCTTTTTTCCATGAGACTAATAATTTGATACTTCTACGTAATTATCTATTTTTTGTTCTTTACCAGAACTTCATCAATCATACCGTAATCTTTGGCTTCCTGAGCTGTCATCCAGAAATCCCTGTCGGAATCTTTCCATATCTTTTTGTAGGTCTGGGATGAATGTTTTGCGATGATCTCATAAAGTTCTTTCTTGATTTTCTGGATCTCCCTGGCTGTTATTTCGATATCAGATGCCTGGCCTGAAACTCCACCCATTGGCTGGTGGATTAAAATCCTGGAATGGCTCAGGGCAGTGCGTTTATGCTCTGCACCGGCGCATAATAGAATAGCACCCATGGAAGCAGCGACACCGGTACAAATGGTTGCTATGTCCGGAGCAATATACTGCATCGTATCATAAATTCCCAGTCCGGCATAAACAGATCCTCCCGGTGTATTCAAATAAATCTGAATATCCTTTTTTGAATCTACTGATTCCAGAAACAAAAGCTGAGCCTGGATTATATTAGCGACATAATCGTCAATCGGTACGCCCAGGAAAATAATCCTGTCCATCATCAGCCGTGAAAAGACGTCCATAGTGGCCACATTCATTTGCCGCTCTTCAATGATGGTAGGGGAGATGTAATTGGAATTCAAATCTACATATCTGTCTAAAGTCAAGCTGCTCAATCCAATATGTTTGGTCGCATAGCTCCTGAATTCGTCGTTGTTCATGATATCAGTTATTTATTCTTTTTATTGACTAATTTAATAAATTCATCGTAATTAAGCTTCTTATTTTTCAGCTTTACGGTTGTTTTGAGTACTTCCTTCAATTTCTGGTCGAGCAATTGGTCATAAATTTTCCCGACCTCTTCCTTATTCTGCATCACAGAATCAATAATGCTGTCCAGCCGGTTTTCCGCTTCTTCTCCATCATTATAAATATGCAGCTGATGTTGAAGGTAATCTTTGACATAATTTCTAATATCTTCATCTTTGATCTCAATGTTATGTTCGGTCACAACTTTATTTTGAATGAGTTGCCACTTCAGGGCTTTGGCATATTGTTGAAACTCTTCTTCGATCTGTTCAGCGGTAACTTTACCTTCATTGCTTTCCAGCAACCAACGTTTTAAAAATTCATCCGGCAGGTCTATTTTTGCCTCTTCAATCATTTTTTCGATCACATCATTCATGAAGAGATTATCGCTCTCTTTCACGAAATTAACACGGGCTTCACCGGCAATACGCTCTCTGAAATCTTCTTCTGTTTCAAGCTGATCATTGGGAAATACTTTAAGAAAAAGCTCTTTGCTTAATTTCGCAGGCTTCATACGAATGACTTCTTCTACGGTGAATTGGTAATGGTCACCATATTGTTCAAGTTCATCAACATTGATGCCCAGCATATGTGCTGTTTCTGTTTCATTTCCGGTAGCTTCCAGAGGATTGAAATTGAAAATATCACCTTTTTTAACAGCCATAAATTTGTTTTGCTGTTTCTTGTCTTTGATCATCTCAATAGCGATGGTTGTATGATGATGAAGACCTTCTTCAACCAGTGTCCCTTCTTCATTCAGCTGCAGGATCTCTCCATGGAGCAGATCACCGCCTTCGGAAGACTCCGGGTTCTCAGTTTCACCTGACCTTTTGCGTACATCATCAACATATTTATCAATGAAGCTGTCGTCTGGTTCGATCTCTACATAATCTACTTTAAGCTTATCATCGATCTCAAGTTCGATTTCCGGAGCAAGCCCGACATCAAAATAAAAATCAAAATCTTTACCCATTTCAAAGTCCTGCTTTGGAGATTTCTCAGTGTTTGGCATAGGATGGCCAAGGATCTTGATCTCATGATCAAGGAGATATTTATTGAGGGAATCTGTGAGGATCTTATTCACTTCTTCGGCCAGAACTGCTTGTCCATACATTTTTTTGACCATTCCAAAAGGTACCTTCCCGGGTCGGAATCCAGGCATATTGGCCTTTTTCTGATAATCTTTAAGTACGTTATTGACTGTCTCGAGATAATCCGCCTGACTGACTTCAACTTTAACCAATGTAGTTAAATCCCCACTTTTTTCCTGTGTTATATTCATCTAAAAGAGTATTATACGTTAAGGGCTGCAAATATAATCATAATCTTCTTTATCTTATAAAGACTGCTGCAGAATCGGGAATGATGATGTGAAAAGAGGCTCTTTTGTAAATCAGGACACAGGAGCATAAGGGATCTCAAAATAAAACACGGAGCCACGTCCTAATTCAGACTCAACCCATATTTTACCTTTCAATAATGCGACAAGTTCAGCCGAAATGGTCAAGCCCAGGCCGGTGCCAGGATATTTTCTCGTGGATGAATCATCCACCTGGCGGAATTTCTTAAATACGCTCCCCGTCATTTCCTTAGGAATACCTATTCCTGTGTCCATAATATAGAATTGTAGCTTATCTTCAATTTGCTTGAAGCCCAATTCCACCTCCCCGGAATCGGTATATTTGAAGGCATTGGACGTAAGGTTCTCAATAATTTGAACAAGGCGTTTTTCATCCGTCATTGTTTTCAGGTCCTTGCTGTTCTGTGATAAGTTCAGGTTGAACTGAATATGTTCTTTACCCAGGAATTTTTGTTCCTGGGAGATCCGGACATAAATTGTTTTCAACAGTTTTGGAATATTTACAGGGCCTGATTTGATTTCGAACTGTCCGGTTTCAATCGTGGAGATATCAAGAAGGTTGTTAATGGTCGATAGCAATTGTCGTGTACTATTCTGGATGGCATCGATATTGGCCTGTTGTTCATTCCGACCTGCAGAAGTATCCCTGAGCATCTCTGAAAATCCTATGATGCCATTCATAGGCGTGCGAATCTCATGGGAGAGATTAATGAGAAACCTGGATTTCAACTTATTCGATTCCTCTGCTTTTTCCTTGGCAAGGATCAGCTCTTCACGTTTATTGATGATTTCATTAAATTGGATATCAAGTCTTTCAAATGCCTCTTTTTTAAGTCTGAACTGACGGAATAATGTCAGGGTGAGGATCAGAAAAATGGCCGCACCCATAATCAAAGCAATCCCAATATTTCGTTGAAAGTTAATCTGTTGTTTTTGCTCCTTGAGTTCAAATTCTCTTAAGTTTTTATCTGTATTCAACAATTCAATTTCTCTTTCTCTTTTGTCAATTTCATAGCTGGTTTGAAGCATATTGAGCTGCATCATCAAAGTCTCATTGAAAATCGAGTCATTCAATTGCTGATATGTCCTTAAATTGACATAGGCTTTATCATATTCTCCCAATTGCTCATATACTTCAGCAAGTCCTTTGTGGTTTTCAGACATGACCAGCAACATTTTTTGTGGGATGACAATTTCCTGGCTCAATTCGTAAAATTCCCTGGCTTTGCGAAGATTACCCATTTCATTATATAAGTCACCAATAAGATTGTAATTTTCTGCAATCCTCAGTTGGTTCCCAATTTCCTTGTCAAGTTTTAATGCGCGCTGATAATATTGCATGGCAAGGGTATGATTCTTTTCACTTTTATAAAACTCGCCGAGGTTGCTTAAAGCAATTGACATGCTTACCTTATCATCCACTTCTTCTGCGAGGTCGTAAGATTGATTGTAATATTCCAGTGCTTGCACACGCTCTCCCCGCTCATCATGAATGATGGCGATATTATTTAATGATTGTGCAATTCCCTTTTTGTTACCCAGTTTTTTTTCCAGGTCCAGGCCTTGTTTAAAATAATCCAGTGCCGTCTCATAATCTTCCCAGTCGTAGTATACCACACCAATATTATTTAATGCTGCTGCCATTCCCTGCTGGTCCTGTAGTGATTCCTGGATTATTAAGGATTCGATGTAATATTCAAGGGCCTTTTCATATTTGCTCCATGTATGATAGATATTGCCCAAACTGTTCAGGACATCGGCAATACCTTCGGTGTCATCCATTTCCTTGAAAAGCATTAAGGCCTGGTTGTAGTAGGCAAGTGCTTTTTCGTACTTTCCTGTATTCTCGTAAACAGATCCTATGTCCATCAGTCGCTGAGCAGTTTCTCGTTGATTTTCGATATTCTTTTCTATCTGAAGCGACAGGTTCTGGTATTCGAGCGCTTTATCGTATTCTTCAAGATCAAAATAGATGTATCCCAGGTAATTGTAAACCTGAAATAAATTGGTGCTGTCCTGAAGGTCCTTAAAGATGTTAATGGTATGGATAAGCAGGTCGAGAGCCCGTTGATGGCTGTCAATGGCATAATATACCTTGCCCAGTTGCAACATCGATTCAGCCTTTTCTTTAACGAGGTTATGATTCAGGGCAAGGGCATGAGCTTTTTCAGCATAGAACCAGGCACTGTCGGCAGAAATCAGGAGAAATTGATCGGACAGGGCATTGTAAATGGCTATTTTTTGCTGAAAGTTGCTGTTGGGTAGCTCTTTATGAAGGCTGTCAATAATAGTATTATACGCCCCACTGTTCTGACCCAATGAAGAATATGTGAAAATCAATAACAGGTATGTAATTTTCCTCAGCACAAAGGCATATTCTATAATATTACATTTAACCAAATTTGGCATTATTTGGTTACACAATTGAGGTACTATTTAAACTGAAATACCCCGGAGTATTCCGGGGCCTTAAGTGCTGGTGTGCGGATGAAGGGACTCGAACCCCCACGCCTTTCGGCACTAGATCCTAAGTCTAGCGCGGCTACCAATTACGCCACATCCGCAGTGCTTAACTTTATACGCCACAAAGATAGGTAAGTTTTTAGGATTATCCTGCAAATAATAATAAAACGGGGTTTTCATAGTTATAAAATAGTCATACTTTTCTATGGCTGGTATCATATTTATGTTGCTAAAAAAATTTTAAATCAAACAGACTACTACTATTATTTTAATTTTGTGACTTCATTTTCACTAAAAAATTAAATATCCAGCTGTTGCCCATGCGTATTCGGAGCTTATTCCCTTTATTTAAGGGTATCTTTCTGCTGATAGGTGTAATTTTTTTCAGCCAGGCCGTCAGGGCCCAGGAGATGTGGGGAATCGTTTCAAGCAATTATGCAGGATCAAACAGTACGATGATTAATCCTGCATTGCTTGTCAATTCAAAACTTTACCAGGATATAAACATATTGACAGGGGATTTCTTTTTTCAAAACAATGCCATTAATATCAACAAAGAGGATTTCCGCCTGTTTAAGATGTTTGGGCCCAACGGTGACGTTCCATCTTATGGTCCTGATGGCTATGTTGTGGACAGGTATGATAATAAAGACCTCAAATTCGCATATATCAGTGCACATCTTCGCGGACCTTCATTTATGCAGGTGAGAGGGGACCAGGCATTTGCTGTACATACTGCTGTTCGTTCCATCACGGACAATCGCCGGATTCCTTATGAGATTGTAAATTTCGCATATGAAGGACTTGATTATACACCCCAGCATAATATCAACTACCAGGATTATGATTTTAAGCTGGTCAATATGCAATGGACCGAGATCGGAGCCACATACTCGCGCGTAATGCACAAATATGGGCTGAACCGCTATTCCGGAGGGATAACGCTTAAGGGCTTAATGGGTATTGCAGCTGGTTATTTGATTGACAGGAACCTGGATTATATTGTGTTGAACGACAGCACCATAAATTTTAGAAACCTGGATGCTACCCTTGGTTATGCTTTACCCATTGACTATAATAGCAATGATGTGCCCATTGGGCCGCTTTTCAAGGGTTATGGAGTAGCTGTGGACCTGGGATTCAGCTATACCAGGACTAAAATGGGCCATCAAAACAGAAAACATTCACAATTGTGCATGCAAAGTTATCCTGATTACCTCTATAAAATCGGGATCTCAGTTGTTGACCTGGGGACTATCTTCTTTGGACGAAATGCAGAAGAACATAAATATGAAAATGTCAGTGCTTTGTGGGAAGAAATTGACACATTGATGTTTGATAACCTGGCTCAAATATCCCGATTGGTCAGTGAAAAGTTCTATGGCGACCCGAATGCTTCTTTAAGCAGTAACCGTATATCCGTGCTCACTCCCGCGGCCTTTTCGGTCCAGTTTGATTATCAGTTCATCCCCAATTGGTATGTCAATGGAACGGTGATTTTGCCATTGATGTTAAGTCCTAAGGGAATTCAAAGACCTGCCCAATTTGCTGTTGTTCCAAGGTATGAAACCCGTAGGTTTGAGTTCTCTGTCCCAATATCATTGTATGAAATGAGATATCCCCGGATCGGAATTGCTGCCAGATTCGGTTTCCTTACCCTGGGAACCGACAAATTGGGTGGATATCTGGGGCTTAGTGATTTTACCGGAATGGACTTCTATTTTTCCATCAAATTCAACTTTCCAAAAGGATTTTGCGGACGCTTCGGAAGCCAGGAGGGATGCCAGAACCAGGAGTATGGCGTGGAGAGAAAAAAATAGCCGCAGAATACGTATAAAAACCCATTGTTTTTACCAACATTTTGTAATATTTTAGCGTACAAGGATCAACATAAATTTTCTGATCCACATTGAAGAGCCCAAATCTTATGTTGTAAATAAAGGGTTTACAGCATCATGTGGAAGACTAAAATATTTGCATTTCGGTATGCGATCATTGTTGTTTTAGCAATCCTGACTACCACTGCCAGATCTCAGGAGATGCTTGGCGTTATTAGTGGTAACTATGC
>JAUXCL010000156.1 GCA_030618905.1 Bacteroidales bacterium
AGAATACGATAATTGACACCTGTTTCAATGGAAAACACCCTTAAATCCTCAATATTTTGATCTACGATTACCTTTTTTGTGGGGATAGGTGGGTAAAGGTCTGTCTCCTTCAAATGAAAGCCATACTTTGTGGGATCATTGAAAATGGTTTTTATGGCCAGTATCCTGAATACATACCTGGAAGTTTCTTCATTCAGGTAAAGGTCATAATAGTTGTCGACCATCTGCAATTCCAGCTCCTCCCCGATGCGGTTTAATCCTGCGTTGTAACCTGCGGCAACCAATATCCAATCTCCAAACCTTTCATATGCATCCAGCATATATTGGCATGCAGCTTCGGTGGCTTTTTCAACGTGGTAGCGCTCATCCACCTGTTCATCCACTTCCAGTCCGTAATCTTTGGCTGTACCTTCTAAAAACTGCCAGAATCCTTTAGCTCCGGAGGGCGAAACGGCATTGGTGAGTCCACTTTCAATTAAAGCCAGGTATTTGAAATCTTCCGGAATATTGTTTTTCTTCAGGATGGGTTCGATCACCGGGAACCAACGATTAGCCCTTTTAAACAACAATAATGTTGATGTATGCCAATAGGTATTGACCAGCAATTCACGGTCAAGGCCTTCCCTCACATAATATCTTCCCAAAGGTACCTCTTCATCAGCAAAATAAAGTTCATCCGGTATTTCGGGAGAATAAGTCCTGCTCATCCCATTATGGCCCTGACTGTATTCATTTTCTGAAACACCTTTCTGACCCGAACAATTCTGACCGAAAAAGGCAAGTATAATGAATATGACAAATGCAATTGAGAGATAATATATTTTCTTCATCCGATCAAAACTTGCTTTGCAGATCTTTAAACAGCGGAGCTTTATTATCCTTGTCTGAGATAATCGGGTCCTTGATACCCCAATCAATGTTCAGGTCCGGATCGTTCCACCTGATGCTGTCTTCCGATTCTCTGTTATAAATTCTTGTACATTTATAGGTAAAGACGGTATCGTCTTCAAGTGCCAGGAAACCATGGGCAAAGCCAGGCGGGATCCAGTAAATCAACCTGTTTCCTTCACTCAAAGTAAGGGCATTCCATTTTCCGTATGTTGGGGAATCCTTCCTGATATCAAGCACAACATCCAGGACTGCCCCTTTGATAACCCTGACCAGTTTGCCCTGCTCAAACGGAGGATTCTGAAAATGTAAACCCCTGAGGACGTTTTTTCTTGATCTTGACTCATTATCCTGATCGAAAACCACATCCACACCCACTTCCTGCATGGCATTCCTGTTGTATGATTCGAAAAAGTATCCCCGTTCATCTTCATAAACGCTGGGTTTGATCAGGATAAGTCCTGCAATATCTGTTTGAATAAGTTCCATAATGTAATCTTCAACGATTAGAGATGTATCACCTCACCATAAGCTGCGGCGACAGCTTCCATGACTGCTTCAGACATTGTCGGATGTGGATGAATGGATTTAATGATCTCCTCCCCTGTTGTTTCCAGTTTCCTGGCTACCACAGCTTCTGCAATCAATTCAGTAACATTATCTCCGATCATATGACATCCGAGCCACTCACCATATTTGGCATCAAAGATGACCTTTACAAACCCACTTCTCGATCCTGCAGCACTGGCTTTACCAGATGCGGTAAATGGAAACTTGCCCACTTTGATTTCATAGCCTGCCTCTCTGGCTTGTTTTTCAGTCATCCCAACAGAGGCGATCTCAGGGCTGGTATAGGTACAACCCGGAACATTATTGTAATCTATCGGATCAACATTCAAGCCGGCAATCCGTTCCACACAGGTAATACCCTCATGTGATGCCATATGTGCCAGTGCCGGCCCATGAACCACATCACCGATGGCATAATAACCCTGAACATTGGTCTGATAAAACTCATCAACTTTGATCTTGTCCTTGTCCAGCCCGATGCCAACATCTTCCAGGCCAATCCCTTCTATATTTGTGGCAATTCCAACTGCGGAAAGAACGATTTCAGCATCAATGATCTCCTCACCCTTTTTTGACTTTACTTTGACCTTGCAAACCTTAGCCTTTGTATCAACAGATTCAACTGTGGCAGCGGTCATGACCTTCATCCTGGATTTTTTGAATGAACGCTCCAATTGTTTAGACACCTCTTCATCCTCCAGGGGAACGATATTGGGCAGTAATTCCACCAGTGTAACCTGTGTGCCGAGCGTGTGATAAAAATAGGCGAATTCTGAACCTATGGCTCCGGAGCCCACCACGACCATCGAAGCCGGTTGTTTTGGTAAAACCAAGGCTTCCCGGTATCCTATGATCTTCTTTCCATCCTGTTTGAGCCCGGGCAATTCTTTGGATCTTGCTCCTGTAGCAATAATGATATGCCTGGCAGAATAATCAGTAGCTTTACCCTTATCATCTTTAACTTCAACGATCTTTCCGGGCTTGACTTTTCCAAATCCCTGCAAATGATCAATTTTATTTTTCTTGAACAGGTATTGTATGCCCGAGCTCATCCCCGTTGCCACCTGCCTGCTACGTTCGATCATTGCTTTAAAATCAGGCTTGACTTCTCCTTCAATCTTAACCCCATAATCAGATGCATGAGCAGCATAATTGAATACCTGTGCACTTTTCAATAATGCTTTTGTTGGGATGCATCCCCAGTTCAGACAAATACCACCCAATTCTGATTTCTCAACAACCGCAGTTTTCAACCCCAACTGGCTTGCACGAATGGCAGCCACGTATCCACCAGGCCCGCTCCCAATAACGATTATATCGTAATTCATAATATTTTTATTTTTGAAAATTCAAATGCCTCATTAGCGGACAAATATACCACAATTATTTAAAACGATTTCAAATAAATTTGCAAAAAAAAGGCCCTGATAAAAGCATTTTTTGTAATTTTAATCCATTAAAAAAATCTTTGAAATTGATTATCCTCAGGGCAAGCCCACGAGGTATTAACCCAATTTCATTCCGCCAACGCGGAACCAGATTTTTATAATACCCCTCTGTCCCGCTAAGGCGGTACATCTCCCCTGAAAATCAGGGGAGTTTATTAGGAAACCTCGCGGCAAGCCACGAGGAATTATTTGATTAAATATGCAAACAATTTAAACATCTAAATGTTTTAATATCAAAAGCGAATAATCATGACAAAGTATTTACTCGTGTTCATTATGGCAGGCACTATACTTGCCGGATACAGTCAGGAAACCGGATCCATTGACGACAAAACCCTCAGTGAGATTACAACTTCAATCCTGATTGATGATGAAACCCAGGCTTTAATGAATGCCATTACCAACAACAGTATTAAGAAACTGGCGGTAAACAGGGATAATGAGGGGAAGCTCAATCATTATTTTTCCAACAAGATCGATGTCAAGGACATCACCGATCAGAAGTCATCAGGCAGGTGTTGGTTATTTACGGGCCTGAATGTTATGCGACCGGCGATCATGGACCAATACAATATCAAGCAGTTCCAGTTTTCGCATAATTATTCCTTTTTTTGGGATCAGCTTGAGAAAGCTAACCTCTTCCTGGAAGCCATTATTGCGACCAGCAGCAAGCCATTGGATGACCGTACAGTCGACTGGTTATTAAAACATCCGATTGGAGATGGTGGCCAGTGGACAGGTGTTGTTAATATTGTCGGGAAATATGGTGTCGTACCTGTATCGGCCATGCCGGAAAGTGAGAACAGCGAAAATACAGCAATGATGTCGCGCCTGTTGAGAAGGTTATTACGCGAAGATGCCCTCACCTTGAGAGAATTATCCAAACGTGATATCAATAACCAGTATCTGCAAAAACAAAAAGTAAAGATGTTGACGGATGTTTATAAAGTCCTGGTTTTGTGCCTGGGTGAGCCACCAGGCGAATTTGTCTGGCAATATGAGGACAAGGATGGAAATATCAGTGAACCCAGGACTTACACGCCAAAATCATTTTATGAAGATGTGGTCGGGGTCAACTTAGGGGATTATGTCATGTTCATGAACGATCCTGTAAGGCCATACTATGAGCTTTATGAAATTGAATATGACCGTCATATGCATGAAGGTGGAAACTGGAAATACATTAACCTTCCAATGGATGAGATCAAAGCTTTCGCCAAAGCATCAATCCTTGCAGACCAGCCCATGTATTTTTCCTGTGATGTAGGTAAACAGCTGGACAGTGAAACGGGCACTCTGGACTTAAACAACTATGACTATGATAAACTGTTGGGCGTTTCTTTTGGGATGAACAAAGAGCAGAGGATCAAGACATACGACTCTGGCTCATCCCATGGAATGAGCCTTGTCGGGGTGAATATCCTCGAAAATGGATCCATTGACAAATGGCTGCTTGAGAACAGCTGGGGAGCGAAAAAAGGTCATAAGGGCTTTCTGACCATGACGGATGAATGGTTCAGTGAATATATGTTCCGCCTGGTCATACACAAAGATTATGTGGATGCCAAAACATTAAAAATATTGGAAAAAGAACCTGTCATGCTGCCTCCATGGGATCCCATGTTTGCACCTGAAGAGTAAGGTTTGAATGCGTAATTTCATCAAAAGCTATTGTGTATTAAAATAATATATCAAAGATGAGTGAAAAATATATAATTGAAACGCTGGGCACCATTGAAAAGAAAGAAAAACTGGAACCGATCGGTTATGAGAACCTGGTACTGGAATCACATCACCCATTTCCAGGTTACCATGGAACTACAGTTCCTGATGTAGACAAGCCAATGTCTGTATTCCTGATAACGAAATTCGATTATGGAGAAGACAAGATCATCCGGATTATCCAGAAAATCAAGAAAAGTCAAAAAATTAAATTTGACGCAACACCCGGGCATGTATTCTTTATCAGGGATATGGTTCCGTGTATAAGGCTCAAGGGTATTGAAGATTATAAATATATACCAGACATCCTGCAGTGTTTTAAAGATGAGGGCATTGCTTTCCAGGCAAATAAAAAAGTTGAACCCTATGAAGGCCTCATCAGGATCAAGAAATACTTTATCCTCGAGCCAATTACAGATTGTACTTTAAAAGACATTGAAGTTCCGGCCATGACTTATTTTCAAATCCCGAAAATCGTTGATTGGAACTCATTTCAAACCATGACTGAGGATATCAAACGAAATATTGATGATCCCAATTTTGATGCGGCATTGGCCACAATATACCGAAGGTCCGGTCTCATAGACTACATCAGGATCTATGACAGCGAGTGCAGCCAGGAGAAATTAGACCTCATCCGGAAAAAGTACATCCAACGAATGAAAAAACTGGATTAAACGACATTTTAAATCATATCACTCTTATTCACACATGGAAAATTTAGCATCTTACCTAAGGAATTTATTTTTTGAATTGGGATTACCAGAGAGAGCTGCTCTGTTCATTTCAGAATCGATTATCATCCTGATTATACTTCTTGCAGCTATTATTAGCTACTTCGTTGCCAGGTTCTTCATCATCAGGGGTATCCATATCATAGCCAGGCAGACGAAATCTAACTGGGATGATATAATGCTTGAAAAGAGGGTATTCCACCGCCTGGCTTACCTGGCACCTGCACTGATTATCAATTTCATGATCAGCAATGTTCATGAAGATATGATTTTCCTGGTCAAGTTGATTAACATCATTATTGCACTATATATCATTGTAATCCTCCTCCGTGTTGTGCTGGCATTTCTGAAAGCGGTAGATGTTATCTACGACACTTACGATATCTCTAAAACAAAACCCATTAAAAGCTATTTACAGGTCATTAAGATTGTGGTATATA
>JAUXCL010000227.1 GCA_030618905.1 Bacteroidales bacterium
CTTCACGCAAACTGTCTCCCCGGAAGGATTCGAACCTTCGACCCGCTGATTAAGAGTCAGCTGCTCTGCCAACTGAGCTACGGAGAGTGATTTTTAAGGGAAGCAAATATACGAAATTTTTCCATGTCATGAATCTGCTTATCTTTGTATTTAAGCAGTATAGCATGGCTGAAAAACAAAATAAGAAATCTGCCCTGAAGGTCCAGAAAGGAATTGCCCAGCCTTCTTCTATAAACCCTGATGCGGCCAGCCGCTTTCGCAAAGGGAAAACAGAAACTATATCAGTTGATCAATACCTTGAAGGTATTATCTCGGGCAACCGGACTATACTCAGTCAGGCCATTACACTGGTGGAGAGCTCCCTTAAAAAGCATCATCCAATCGCCCAGCAAATCATCGAAAAATGTCTTCCTTATTCTGGCAAGTCATTGCGTGTTGGTATTACAGGAGTTCCGGGGGTGGGAAAAAGCACCTTTATCGAAGCCCTCGGGAAGTATCTTACGGGTAAGGGACATAAATTGGCCGTCCTGGCCATCGACCCCAGCAGCCAACGCTCTAAAGGCAGTATCCTGGGCGACAAAACCCGTATGGAAGACCTGGCCAACGATCCCGGTGCTTATATCAGGCCATCAGCATCAACCGGATCTCTGGGCGGTGTGGCCAGGAAAACACGGGAAACAATTATCCTTTGTGAGGCAGCCGGGTTTGATACCATCTTTGTGGAGACTGTAGGTGTGGGACAATCCGAAACTGCGGTGCATTCAATGGTGGATTTTTTCCTTTTACTAATGCTGGCAGGTGCAGGCGACGAACTGCAAGGGATCAAGCGTGGTATCATGGAAATGGCCGATGCCATTGTGATCAATAAAGCAGATGGTGACAATATTAAAAAGGCCAGGCTTGCAAAACAGCAATACGAAAATGCACTCCACCTCTTCCCTCCTGCCGAATCCGGATGGATCCCGAAAGTTCTGACCTGCTCATCCATACAAAATGAAGGAATCAGCGAAACCTGGACCAACATTTTAAACTATCAAAATCTCACATTCGAAAATGGCTATTTCCAGTCCAGACGCGACAGGCAAAACATCCAGTTGATGTATCGAACCATTAATGCTTCACTTAAAGATACATTTTACCATGATGAGAGCATGAAGAATATGCTGAAAAGTATCGAAAAGGAGGTGTTGGAGAAAAAGATCAGTTCTTTTGTGGCGGCGCAAAGATTGTTGAAGAATTATTTTAATAGGGATTAGGGAAATTTGGATCCTGGATCCTGGATACTGGATACTGGATAAATGGACAACTGAAAATTGACAATTGACAATTTTGAACAGTGGTTAGTGAGAAAAGTTAAATGAAATGAAAGAAGACTATAATAACTATGCATATTAATACTAAAATTACTACACGCATTGCCCTGGCATTTTTTCTTTGCCTTGGATTATCAACGATTTCGCGTTCTCAGATTTTGATATCTTTATTGCTGGGTGATAAACTAAACACAGGTCAGATTGAATTCGGGCTTACCGGTGGTTACAACAGGAGTCAGATTCTTCAGGAGCCCAGGGTGAAACACCTGAATGTCTTTTACCTGGGCTTTTACTTTGACTTTCTCCTGAAAAAGAACTGGTACCTGTATACCGGTGTTCATGTCAAGGCCCGGATGGGTGCTTCAAGCATTCCGGTTTATTCTCTGGATGACCCCGATTTGGACACTGTATTCTATGGGGAGAGCATTAACCGGAAAATCAGCTATTTCAATGTCCCGATTGAGATTAAATACCGTTTTAAAAATAATATCTATGTTGATGCTGGTTTTCAGCTTGGCCTGAGGTATAGAGCCTTCGATGAATTTATAAATTCCATTAACACGGTAGATGATCTGATTTATAAGCAGGATATCAGGGATGAGATCTGTAGATTGGACGCTGGGGTGTCGGGGGGATTGGGTTATAAAATGTTTAAAGGATTAGGAATGAACTTCGGCCTCCGCTATTATTATGGCCTGGTGGATATCTACAAGGATGCCAGTTTGAGAGGGACCAATTCGGCATTATACATCTTTGCAGAAATACCCATTGGGGCCGGGAAGAAGGATAAAAAGGAGATAAAATAACTTTTACATATTATGGAAAATGAATCATTATTACCCAAAACCAGTGCATCATCAATTTTTTACGCATTTGCTTCCCTGGCATTAGCGGTCATAGCCCTGATCTATTTCGAAAGTATTTTCAAGCCCCTTGTCATCGCTTTTCTTATCTGGTTTATCATCCATCAAATAAAATTGTCAATTGGAAAAATTAAGATCAAGGGGAAGGCGCTTCCTCATTTTATTGCCAGTACACTGGCTTTTCTTGTCATATTTTTGGTTTTATACCTTGTTGTAGAATTATTGATCATAAACATTGAAGGTATTGTGGCATCAATGCCTGAGTACCTTTCAAACTTTCACACCTCATTTAGTAAAGCAAGTGCCTTCATAAACAATCCGAATTACGCCGAATACCTTCAAAAAGGGATCGCCAAACTTAACCTGGCCGGAATGGCAGCATCTGTTGTGAGTTCATTATCAGGGATCGTAGGCAATTCTGCAGTGGTGCTTGTTTATGTGATCTTTCTCCTGATGGAAGATGCAGTATACAGGATAAAACTGGATAATTTATTTCCTGAAAAGGGAAGGAAATACAAGAAGTTCACAAACAATTTACGGAGCATCAGCGCTTCCATCCGTTATTATATCTGGTCCATGACAGCAATTAGCCTGGCTACAGGGGCGGTAAGTTATGTGATCCTTCTGATCTTGCATGTTGAATATGCTTTCTTATGGTCATTCCTGATATTCATCCTGAATTTCATACCCTATATCGGCCCTTTGATCTCCTCCCTTTTCCCTGCAATCTTCGCTGTTATAACTACGGGGCACTTTATACAATTTGTTTACGTTTTTGCGGCAATGGAAGGTATTCAGATCATTATTGGAAGTTTTATTCAACCTATAGTCATGGGTAAAGGCACCAACCTCAGCCCCATCACCGTTTTGGTTGCCCTTGCTTTCTGGGGAATGCTCTGGGGAATAGTGGGGATGATCCTTGCCGTTCCGGTAACATCAGTAGTAGTCATTATATGCAGCCAGATCCCCTCTGCACGCTACCTGTCCATTTTGCTTTCAGAAAAAGGTGAAATTTCTGATATAGAAGCAGATTAGAATTAGTATTAAGTATTGAGTATTAAGTATTTAGAAAATGGTGCTATGTCCTCTATGTGTCTCTATGTCCTCTATGTGACTCTATGAGTCTCTATGATACCGGATACTAAATACTGGATGCAAGATCCTGGATAAATGGAAAATTGACAATCGACAATTCTGGTCACTGGTCACTGATCACTGGTCACTGATCACTGGTCACTGGTCACGCTTCCCGAATATCGACGCCAGGGCACTCACTGTCAGTATCCCTACAATGATCAGCAGGGAATCCCTGGTCGAGATATTGAAATCCGTAAATAAGGGCATCATCATTTTCAAGCCCACAAATCCAAGCAAGACCGATACGCCAAATTTCAGGTA
>JAUXCL010000189.1 GCA_030618905.1 Bacteroidales bacterium
GGACATAAGCCCAATACTGAGCTATTTCAAGGACAATTAGAAATGGATGAGCAGGGCTATCTCAAGACACAAGCTGATTCCACCAAAACTAATGTGGAAGGTGTATTTGCTGCGGGTGATGTACAGGATCATGTTTTCCGGCAGGCCGTTACTGCAGCAGGCACAGGATGCATGGCTGCAATCGAAGCAGAAAGGTTTCTATCACGTTAATCAGTGACCAGTGACCAGTGACCAGAAACTGAGAACCAAGAACTTATGACAGACCGCAAGCATCAAATCATCAGGGCCTCATGGGTGGCCATCATCGGGAATGCCATACTGTCGGTCCTGAAGATTTCAATTGGTATTTATGCCGGCAGTCTTGCGGTAGTTGGTGATGGCATTGATTCAGCCAGCGATATCATCGCATCCATCATCACCCTGATCACAGCCCATGTACTGAGTAAACCTCCAAACATCAAATTTCCTTACGGTTACGAAAAAGCGGATACCATTGCCACCAAGGTTTTATCGTTTGTCATCTTTTTCGCAGGTGCACAACTGGCCATTTCAACGATTTCCGGGCTTTTCGAGGAAGGCACCAGGGAACTGCCTTCCATGCTTGCCGTTTATATCACCCTGTTTTCTATCATTGGAAAATTATTCCTGGCCTACTATCAAAAACGCATCGGGAAAAAAGTCGAGAGCTCCATGCTGCTGGCCAATGCCCGGAACATGCAAAATGATGTGATCATCTCTGTGACCGTGCTCATAGGTTTGCTTTTTACATTTATCCTGAAGCTTCCGGTGATTGACACCATCACTGCCCTGGCAGTCAGTATCTGGATTATGTATACTGCTTATCGAATTTTCATGCAAACCAGTGTGGAATTGATGGATGGCATTGAGGATCCCGGCATTTACAATGAGGTCTTTAAATCTATTTCCAGCATTAAAGGGGCCTATAACCCGCACCGGGCACGCATCAGGAAAATTGGCCATCGTTATATGATTGGTATTGACATTGAAGTCGAAGGATCAATAACAGTTAATGAAGCACATGTTATTGCCAAAAAAGTCGAAGATAAGATCAAAGAAACAATCAAAAATGTCTACGACATCGTTGTGCACATTGAACCTTACGGCAATATTGAAAGTGATGAAAAATTCGGGGTATCTGACCGGCTATTCAACAAGAAACCTTAAATACTCAGAAAACTGGTTATGTTGATAATTTCATTAAAAACAATGCCTCCCTTCAAGCACTATTGCGAGTGGAATAATTAATTTTGCATCGAATATTTTAATTTCGTGCACCATGGTTTTATATTATAAAATATCCGATGATGTTTATTACCTGGTCGACATCGAGAATGAGTTGGAGCAGGTTGATCATATGAAATTGTGTTGGTTGTTTGGTGATTGTGAATTGATCCCGGAAGATATTATTGAAGGATATTTTATCGGTCCACGTCGTGAAATGATCACTCCATGGAGTACGAATGCTGTTGAGATCACCCAAAATATGGGAATATCTGATATCAAAAGGATAGAAATGTTTGTTCGTTCACCGGAGGATGCCCCTTTTGATCCTATGCTGCAAACTGCTTATCATGACCTTACACAGGATCTATTCACCATCTATCATAAGGCAGAATCGATTAAAAAAATCTCTGATATTGCCGCTTATAATAAAGATGAAGGCCTGGCCCTGAGTGATGATGAAATCGAATACCTGGAAGGAATAGCAAAGAAACTCAAGAGAAAATTGACCGATAGTGAAGTTTACGGTTTTGCGCAGGTGAATTCAGAACATTGCAGGCACAAAATATTTAATGGCACTTTTATCATCGACGGTAAAGAGAAAAAAACTTCCCTGTTTGACCTGATCAAGAAAACTTCAAAAATCAATCCCAATAAGCTTGTCTCAGCTTATAAAGACAATGTGGCTTTCTTTAAAGGCCCGGCTATAGAGCAATTTGCCCCCCTGGCACAGGACATTCCCGAATACTTCAAAATTAGCGATATTAAATCCGTGCTGTCACTCAAAGCTGAAACGCATAATTTTCCGACTACCGTTGAGCCTTTCTATGGCGCTTCGACAGGCTCCGGAGGTGAGATCCGCGACCGTATGGCAGGCGGTAAAGGAAGTCTTCCCCTGGCAGGAACAGCCGTGTACATGACAGCTTACCCCAGGCTTGAAAAAGACAGGCCCTGGGAGCAATTTACCAAAGCACGAAAATGGTTGTACCAGACTCCGGTAGACATATTGATCAAAGCTTCCAACGGTGCCAGCGATTTTGGAAATAAATTCGGGCAACCTTTGATTTGTGGGAGTTTGCTCACATTTGAACATGCAGATAAAAAGAAAAAATCAGGCTATGATAAAGTGATCATGCTTGCAGGTGGTATCGGATTTGGAAAAGAAGAAGACAGCCAGAAGGACAAACCTGCTAAAGGTGATTCGATTGTAGTCATGGGTGGTGACAATTATCGTATTGGTATGGGAGGTGGTGCCGTTTCTTCTGTTGCCACAGGCGAATATGGAAATTCCATCGAACTGAACGCGGTACAGCGGGCAAACCCTGAAATGCAGAAACGGGTTGCCAATGTCATCCGGGCCCTGGTTGAATCGGATAAAAACCCTATAGTATCCGTACACGACCATGGTGCCGGAGGACACCTGAACTCCCTGAGTGAACTGGTGGAGGAGACGGGTGGAACGGTCAATCTGGACCAGCTTCCCATCGGTGATCCTACACTGTCGGCCAAGGAAATAAGTGGCAATGAATCACAGGAGAGAATGGGATTGATCTTTAAACAGAAAGATCTTCCTCTGGTACAAAGAATTTCGGAGAGGGAGCGCTCCCCAATGTATGATGTGGGGTTTGCAACAGGCGATAAGCATTTCATCTTTAAAGACAAGAAAGATAATAAGCCCATTAACCTCAAACTCGAATACCTCTTTGGGAAACCACCAAAAACCATTCTGAAAGATAAAACAGTAAAGGCCCGGTTCGAAGAAGTCAACTATGATGCATCAAAACTTGAGTCTTATCTTGAGGCCGTACTACAAATTGAAGCAGTGGCATGCAAAGACTGGCTAACCAATAAGGTAGACCGTTCTGTTACGGGGAAAGTGGCCAAACAGCAATGTACAGGGACCATCCAACTGCCCCTGAATAATGTTGGTGTTGCCGCTTTGGATTACCGGGGAGAAAAAGGCCTTGCCATAGCTATAGGGCATGCACCGGTAAGTGGATTGATCAACCCTGGCAGAGGATCTGTGCTTTCTATTTCCGAATCACTGCTGAACATCATCTGGGCACCCATTCAGGATGGACTGGATGGCATCTCATTAAGTGCCAACTGGATGTGGCCTGCCAAAAATGAGGGAGAAGATGCAAGGCTGTATGAAGCTGTAGAAGCCGTCAGTGAATTCGCTATAGCCCTGGGGATCAATATCCCAACGGGAAAGGATTCGTTGTCCATGACCCAAAAATACCCGGACGGCGAGAAAGTATACTCCCCGGGCACAGTGATCATCAGTGCCGCAGGCGAAGTGACAAATATCAAACAGGTGGTAAGCCCCTTCCTGGCTTTTGATTTCAATTCCACGATGATCTATATTGACTTTTCTAAAGCAGATTATGAGCTTGGAGGAAGCAGTTTTGCACAGATCACAGGCAAGCTGGGCAGCAGGTGTCCTACCGTGGAAGACCCTCAGTATTTTAAAAAAGCATTTAACACTGTTCAGACACTGATTAGCAAAGGCCTGGTGCAGGCCGGACACGACATCTCCGCCGGAGGCCTGATCACCTCCCTGCTGGAGATGACTTTCGCAGTCAATGATATCGGATTGAATATCGACCTGAGTTCAATGGAGGAAGAAGACCTCGTTAAATTACTTTTCAGCGAAAACCCCGGTATCCTGTTGCAGGTTAACGACCTTAATGCCGTCGAAGAAATTCTTGGCCAGCAAGCCATCGATTATAGAATTATCGGCAAGACGACAAAGAAGATCAAATTTGAACTTAAGCACAGGAAAACCCACCTTAGCCTGAAAATTAATAAGCTGAGAGACCTGTGGTTCAAAACTTCATACTTGTTCGACAAAAAGCAATGCGGTGATGCTTTAGCAACAGAACGATTTAAAAATTTCAAGAAGCAGGACCTGCGCTTTGATTTTTCCAGGACATTTACGGGGAAAGCTGCCCAATACGGAATTGACATGAAACGCAGGGAACCCTCGGGTATCCGGGCTGCCATCATTCGTGAAAAAGGGATCAATGGCGAACGGGAAATGGCATATGCCATGTATCTTGCCGGATTTGATGTAAAGGACGTGCACATGACCGACCTTATTTCCGGAAGGGAAACGCTGGAAGATATTAATTTCATAGTCTTTACAGGAGGATTTTCCAATTCGGATGTGCTGGGTTCTGCCAAAGGCTGGGCAGGGGCATTTCTGTATAATAAAAAAGCCAGGGAAAGCCTGGATAATTTCTACAAAAGGGAAGACACACTTAGCCTGGGCATTTGCAATGGCTGCCAGTTAATGGTTGAACTCAACCTGGTATACCCGGAACATCCGGAACGGGTGAGTATGGCTCATAATTCATCCGGTAAATTTGAATCTGCTTTTCTGAATGTGGACCTTCCGGATAACGATACCATTATGTTCAAGTCCCTTGCAGGATCAAGACTTGGTATTTGGGTGGCTCATGGCGAAGGTAAGTTTAGCTTCCCCTATTTTGAAGATAAATACAATATCCCGGTCAAATATACCTATAACAAATACCCGGGCAATCCAAACGGTTCGGATTTTGCAGCAGCTGCCATTGCCTCAAATGATGGCAGGCACGTCGCCATGATGCCGCACCTTGAAAGAGCTTTTTTACCCTGGCA
>JAUXCL010000096.1 GCA_030618905.1 Bacteroidales bacterium
GCAGCAGGTATGGGAACCAGACTAAGGCCCCTTACCGACCGTACCCCAAAAGCCCTGATCGGAGTGGCGGGAATGCCCATGATTGGGAGATTGATCCACAAGTTAAAAGCATTTGGGATTGACCAGATTATCATCAATATCCATCATTTTCCGGAGCAGATTGAGGCATACCTGAAAAAGAATAAGGATTTCGATATAGAAATTGTACTCTCTGATGAGCGATCAGATCTTATGGATACAGGTGGCGGGCTAAAAAGAGCCAAATGGTTCCTTGATGGCAAAAGTCCATTTATTTTGCATAACGTAGATGTTTTTTCTGATATTAACCTGCAGAAGATGATTTCATTTCATCAACAACAAAAACCGATCGCCACCCTGGCGGTCAGGCACCGGAACTCCTCCAGGTTCCTTTTGTTTGACGATCAGATGAGGTTAAATGGCTGGCAGAATGAAAAAACCAATGAAACTATATTGGTCAGCATACCCACAGTGCCCTTAAAAAAATTAGCTTTCAGCGGAATTCATGTCATCGATCCGGAAATTTTTGAATTGCTTGATGAAAAAGGCCCATTTCGTATTATCGACAGCTATTTGGATATTGCCAGCACAGCGCGAATTATGGGGTTTGAAGACAGTAATGGGTATTTTGTTGACATGGGAACCGTTGATGGTTTGGAGCAAGCGGAGAAGATTATTAAAGCACGTGAAGAGTGATCGTGAAGTGGAGCGAGGCGAAGCCAAGTGACATCCCGCCGGAGGCGGGGCGTGAAAATTAATCGTTTAAATGACTTTTTTAGAGAGATCGGCGGATTTTATCATCAAAAACCACAGGGATAATCTATCCTCCCTCTGTGTGGTGCTTCCAAACAAGCGGGCATCATTATTCCTTCGGTCCTACCTGGCAAAGCATATTGAAAAGCCCTTTTTTACTCCACAATTCTATACTATAGAAACCCTGGCTCAGGAATTATCAGGCTTAATGATCATTGACAATATCAACCTGCTGTTCTTGCTCTACGAGGTGCATAAAAGCATAGAAGCTGAACAGGTTCAAGACTTCGACCAGTTTATGAAGTGGGGCAATGTGCTGATCGCCGATTTTAATGATATAGACAAATACCTGGTTGATGCCTCTGGTATTTTTTCTTATTTAAGTGAAACCAAGGTCATAGAGAAATGGAACCTTGGTGAGGGGCAGCTCAGCGATTTCGAACTAAATTACCTTCGGTTTTTCAATTCTCTGTATCCCTATTATAAGGATTTTACAAAAAAATTATCGCAAAAAAAACAAGGTTACCAGGGATTGGCATCAAGAACGGCCATCGACAAGATTGCAGGACATCCACTGCTTGATAAATTTCATCAATTCCTGTTTATTGGATTCAATGCCCTGACAGTGTCAGAAGAAAAGATCATCAAAACACTGTTTGACCATGGAAAAGCAGATATACTATGGGATGCAGATGAATATTACATGAATAATGAAGTCCAGGAAGCAGGAAAATTTCTCCGGAATTACAGAAGGAAGTGGAATTTGCAGGATTTCAAATGGATTGAAAAAAACTTTGAAACAGGCAGAAAAAATATTGATGTAATTGGGATCCCCAAAATTGCAGGACAAGCAAAAGTTGCCGGTGAACTTATTTCCACTATTCCTTTAGCAGAACAAGAACGGGTTCAAAATGCAATTGTACTGGCAGATGAGACTTTACTGCTTCCTATGTTGAACTCCATACCGAAGGAAGTCAACTCTTTTAATGTCACCATGGGCCTGGGCCTGGACAAAACGCCATTATTTACCATGCTGGATGGGATCATGGCCATGCATGAAAATGCTGAAAGGTTGAAAAGTCTTAGAAGCAAGGGTAAGGAAAGCTTTTTTACAAGAGATTTTCTAAAAATCCTTAAGCATCCCTACACAAGGAATCTTGAGTATATCAGCGATAGCCCTTTGCCTCTGGCTAACTTTATTGACAGCTTAAACCGATCAAACAAGGTATTCATTACGGCAAGTGAATGTAAAGCCTATATTGGTTCAGGTAACGATCTTGTAAACACTTTTTTTTCACTCATATTGCAAAGCTGGGAGCATCCGGTTGAAGCCCTTCACGGGATGCTGAAACTGGTTCACCAACTCCGGGATATCTTAATTATCAAGAAAGCACAAACGGGTGTTGATCAAAAACTAGATATCGAATATTTATATGCTTTCTCGAAAGTAATCACCAGTATGATCAACATCCTGGAAACTTACCAGGCCGAATTAAAACTTAAAACATTGCGCAGGGTTTTTAACAGTATCAGCAGGATGTCGTCATTGCCTTTTTACGGTGAGCCCTTGCATGGCATTCAGATCATGGGGATGTTGGAAACCAGGGCTCTCGATTTCGAGAGGGTCATCTTATTATCTGCCAATGAAGGCATTTTGCCAATGGGCAAGAACTACAATAGCTTTATCCCCTATGATATTCGCAGAGAATTCAATTTGCCCACTTTCCGTGAAAAAGACTCCATCTTTGCTTATCATTTTTACCGCCTGCTCCAACGTGCCCGGGATATTACATTAATTTACAATACGGAGTCGGATGCCTTAGGAGGAGGCGACAAATCGCGTTTCATTACCCAAATGTTATATGAGCTGAAAAAAAAGAATCCGGACATCAGGATCCGTGAAAGATTGCTCAGCAGTGAAATCGATAGTGAATTACCTGTTCCGGTCACTGTGTCCAAAACAGAAGATGTTTTAGCCAGGTTACAGAAAAAAGCGCTGACCGGTTTTTCACCCAGCTCAATCAATACATTCATTCGTTGTCCCTTGAAGTTTTACTTCATGGAAATCATGAAAATTGGAGAAGCAGAGGAAATAGAAGAAAACATTGATGCGGCAACCATGGGGAAGGTAATTCACCAGGCACTCAATGAGCTGCTCAAACCCATGATCAACAAAAACCTGATTAATGATCCGCCTGAATTCAGCCACAAGGATATTAAAGATAAAATTGAGCAGGCACTGCAGGAACATTTTAAGGGCGGTGATACCAGTCATGGTAAAAACTACCTTATTTCCAAAGTAGCTGTCCAGTTTGTCAGGAATTTCTTTCGCCCCGAGGTGATCAATAAAATGAAAGGGGAAAGTAGCGCCTGGTTCATCAGGCACCTGGAGCAGGAATTCAGAACGCAAATTCCCGTTCAAATCAAGGATAAAAATCTTTCTGTTATGATCAAAGGAACGATCGACAGGGTTGATGAAATGGATGGGAAGCACCTCGTGATCGATTATAAGACCGGACAAGTTAAATCAAACTATCTCAAAATCAATTCATGGGAAGAAATCACAGGCGGGAGCAATTACGCTCAAGCCTTGCAATTACTCATTTATGCTTATCTCTTATTGAAGAATAGTCCGGGAGATGGCCAATCGGCATATGCAGGTATCATTGCGCTGCCCAAGCCCAGTCAGGCAGTACAAGTATTGATTTATCAAAAAGAAAAACTTGAAATTGACGGGGATAGCCTGGTGGAAATAGAAACCTTACTCCAAAATTTATTCATTCAGATCTTTGATCCTGACACAGCTTTTTCTCAGACGGAGGAGCTTGATAATTGCGATTATTGTCCGTTTCAGAATGTTTGTGGAAGGGGGTAAAAGTTGTCGGTTGTCAGTTGTCAGTTCCCGCTACTGCTCTCCGAAAACAAGTGCCTCATAGATATAAATATCCGCATCCTTCCATCCATCCCATCCTATTCTGGCTTTATCTTTGGCACAGTGGCCAAGGTATTCTTCTTTTGACCAGCCTGTTTGAGATCCAACCTGGGGCAGGAAGGTTCCTGATGCACTGCCTTTCTGAATATATATCCCATGTTTGCCCATTTCGATTTCATCGATAGAGCTGATTTTTCTCATCGGTGTAAGAACAGAAATTTCAATCATCAGGTCATCGATCTCTGTTGCATTGACTCTTGGAAACCGGTAATCCTGTGTTGCAGATGCGATGGCCATCTTCTGGACAATCTTATACAAGGGTTCATCAGCTTTAAACCGGCCAATACAACCCCGCAAACGTTTATCCTTGTACAAAGAAACAAAGGCGCCACAATGCTCCTGCACCGCATCAGAAAGATCATCCTCATCAATGTGCGGGACCTTATCATTCCTGATGTACTCCTCTACCGTATGGCGGGCAATGCCAAGGAGATCATCCTGGTCTTTTTGGCTCAAATTAAAATCAGCCTGTCCTGTAGGTCGCTCTCCCTGGGCCGTCACAACCAAAGAATAATAACCAACCACCCTGTCTTTATCACCATAATATTTGACGTCACCGGAATTTTTATACTGTACCTTATGGATCTCATAAGCAGGATTATCTTCGATCATGTACATCAGGCTCAGTGTTGAGCTCCAACCGCAGCAGCTTGTAGCCAGGTTTGAAATACCTTTCAATGAATTCTCCTCAAGGGTTTTAAGAAATAAATCAGGTTCCCTGGAAACAATTGCTTCGGCAGTCAAATGGTCCACTTCCTGCGCATTTTCATAGGAAGGATAATGTGAAAAGTCGGTGCTGATCACAAATAAATTATTGCCCTCCAAATAAGGTTTAAGGATTGCAGCTATCTCCTTGCATGTTGCAGGGTTTTGGGTTCCGATAACAATGGGGATAATCTGAAAGTCCTGTTTTAACCTGTATTGCAGAAAGGGCAATTGCACTTCCAGGCTATGCTCTGCATTGTGGGCATCCTTTCTGAAAGTAAATACATTATTATCCTGGCTTAATTCCTTTGCCAGGGGTAAGTTTACCTTTACAATTCCGAAGGGCGTTTCATAATGTCCTACATTATATATTGAAGCTCCATCAAATGCGATGCGGTGGCTTGAGGCCAGGATAAAAACATTGTCGAATGCTGCTTGCTCATCAATTTGATTATAACCGGAGGCGGCAACTTCCCCGGAAAACACGTATCCGGCATGTGGAGCAATGATGGCTTTTACACGATCATACTGAGGAGGGACCGCATTGGCAAAAATCTTTTTGAGATCTTCCCTTAAGATAATTGGATCATCATCATAGAACTGGCCTGAAACAACCGGTTTTCTGTTAATCAATTTCTCGTCATCACCCCTATCCTGGGCATGACAGCCGCTATTAAAGAATAACATCCCTGTGATCATAAGCAGGATATATTTTACCTTACACATAAAATGATTATATTCGTATATACATTCTCCAATAACAAATATACAAAATGCTCCTCAGAATAGAAAGTGCTTTGCGATATTCTATTTTCATGATGGGGTTCACAGCCCTGGCCACCCAGATTGTTCTCTTGAGGGAAGCATTGAACATTTTCTATGGGAATGAACTTGTTATTGGGATTCTCCTGGCCAACTGGATGTTGTTAACCGGGGCAGGAACCTATCTGGGACGCTTTGTGACCCACCAGGAAAATAATTATATCTCTCTAACTCTCAGCCTGTTAATCCTGGCTGCTTTGCCTTTACTCACCGTTATTGGCCTGAACCTTGCTGCCCATGCTATCGTTCATCCGGGGGTGCTATTCAGTCCTGGTCAGGTTGTACTGCTGACCTTCACAGTTCTGGCTCCATTTTGCATGCTGTCAGGGGCGCTTTTCACCTTTTTCAGCACTGCATTATCAGGAGTTTCCAGGCAGTTCAGTATCGGCCGGGTTTATGGGATCGAAGCAATTGGGAGCATATGTGGTGGACTCATTTTCAGTTTACTGCTCTTCCATTGGCTGAGCACTTTTCAATCGCTGTATTTGTTGTTTTGGCTGAACCTCAGCGCAGTGATGATCTTATCAATTTCCAATAAGTACCGTTGGCTGATGCTTGTTGCCGGTTTGTATGCGATTTCAATCATCCCACTGGTCATTTTCGCAGATATAGATCTGAAAATAACCCAAATTCAATATCCTGATCAAGAGATAATTGCGCACAGGGAAACACCATACGGTAAAATTGTCTTAACTGAACAGGCAGGGCAGATCAATTTCTATGATAACGCTGCACTGTATTGCACTTCCCAACAAATCGAACAAAATGAGGAACTCGTCCATTTTACTTTAGCGCAGCACGAGCATCCCAAAAACATCTTATTGGTCTCAGGCGGGATAGCTGGAACTACACTGGAAATCCTGAAATATCCTGATATACATATTGATTATGTGGAGATCAATCCGGCCTGGATAGAGATAGGCCATGAATTCACTACAGCGATAACTCATCCTGAAATAAATCCGCTTACGCTTGATGCCCGGAAATACATCCGAAACACCAGTGCAGTATACGATGCGGTCATCATAGACTTGCCCCCACCCACAACTGCGCAATTAAACCGCTTCTATACAGCTGAATTTTTCAGGGAGGTAAAATCAGTTTTGAGTAATGATGCTGTGGTCTCCACACACCTTCCATCTTCAGCTAATTACATGAGCCCGGAGCAAATCATTTCCCATTCAATGCTCAGCAACTCTCTGAAATCGACATTTGAGCATCTTATCATTTTCCCGGGATCTTATGATTATTTCATCGCTTCTGATGCCACATTGAGTTTCGATATCATAGAGCATTTATTGGATAGGGGGATCGTCAATACTTATGTGAATGCTTATTATTATGTGCCGGAATTAGTGAAGATGAGAAGCGATAAAATTATGGAGTCGCTTGATCCCTCCCTTGGTATCAACCGTGATTTAAAGCCCAGCTCCTATTTCATCCATCTTCAGTATTGGCTAAGTCACTTTAAATACAATTTCTGGTTCCTGGGGCTTATCCTGATAGTCTTATCTGCTGCCGTAATACTTTTTAGCAAGAACATTAATAAAGCACTCTTTATCAGTGGTTTTACAGGAGCTTCAATGGAGTTTGTGCTCATCATCAGCTTCCAGGTACTGTATGGATACGTCTACCAGATGACAGGTTTATTGATCACCCTGTTTATGGGTGGGCTTGCGACCGGTGCATTAGTCCTGCCAAAGATATGGACCCCAAACAGAAGGAAATATTTCCTTTTTCAAATTGCCATTGGCACCCTGGTGATTTTCATACCGCTGGCAATTCAATATCTGTCAGGTTTAAATGGCTTTGAAACACTCACTATCATTGTTATTAACGGTTTCAGTTTCATGCTCGGATTATTGCTGGGCTTCCAGTTTACCCAGGCTGCATACCTGCAGGACACACCTGTGAAAACTGCTGCCTCTTCCACTTATGCTGTCGACCTGCTGGGATCAGCAGCCGGCTCATTGGCAACTGCATTGATCCTGGTACCCTTGCTGGGTATTGTTGAAACATGCATGATCATCGCCGGAATAAACTTTTTGATCAGCATATTCGTTTTAAAAATAAGAAGAAAAGTTTAATTTTATCCATTGATGGACTCACTAAATAAAATAGACAAGCGATCATTTCTGAAATATTGTCTGTATGGATCCTGCGGACTGGCCATGGGCCTGAGCCTTACGGATAGCCTGGCCAGAAACCTGGATAAGATTGTCATTCCGGGCCCTTCGGGTGATGATGAATTATGGAAGTGGAGCAAAGAAGCAATGCACTATATTGAAACCCCGAAAGGGATCAAATGTAAACTTTGTCCACAGGCCTGTGATATCAAACATGATGAAACCGGTGATTGCCGTACACGTACTAATATAAATGGAAAATTGTACAGCATTGCTTATGGTAACCCCTGTGCAGTTCATGTGGACCCGATCGAAAAAAAGCCCCTTTATCATTTCTTACCTTCATCTAATGCTTTTTCGATTGCCACCGCCGGATGCAACCTGGCCTGTCTGAATTGCCAGAACTGGAACATATCACAGATCAGTCCGCTGGATTCCAGGAATTATGACCTGATGCCTGCGGATGTGATCAGGGACTGCAAATCATACAAATGCAGCTCAATAGCCTATACATATACCGATCCGGTTGCCTTTTATGAATACACCTACGACACCGCAAAGATGGCCAGGATGGCAGGCATACGTAACGTCTTTATTTCAGCGGGTTATATCAATGAACAGCCACTTAGAGAGATTTGCCAGCTGCTTGATGCCGCCAATATCGACTTAAAAAGTTTTAGTAATGAAACTTACGAAATGCTTAATGCCGGGACACTTGAGCCGGTGCTGAACACCTTAAAGGTTCTCAAAGAAGAGAATGTATGGCTGGAAATCACCAATTTGGTGGTACCGGGCTGGACAGATGACTTTGACATGATCAGGAAAATGTGCGACTGGCTATATGATCATCAAATGCAAGACTGCCCGTTGCATTTCAGCCGTTTCCATCCTCAATATAAACTGACCAAGATCCCTCCCACTCCCTTTGACACTTTGGAAAAAGCCAGGAAGATTGCGATGGAGTCAGGATTGAA
>JAUXCL010000022.1 GCA_030618905.1 Bacteroidales bacterium
AAACTTCCTGTTCAGCCAGGCCATTATCCCCTGGATTGCCGGAAGTATTATTATAATCCTGGTTAACATCCCCGACAACTTCAACTATTGGTACGAAATCATTACTTTCATTACCATGGGCTTTGTCATTGTCCCCATTGGATTGAACCGGAGCGCCACCACTCACCTCGAAATCCACAGGGCCAAAGCGAGGATCCATTACTCCTATATCGTACTTTTGCTTATTCTAATACTCGCTTATCGTGTGGCAATGGCTTATGGTGCAAGCTTCACTACGGTCTTTGATGTTATCGATCTGCAAACGGTTAACTAGTGCTCCGTAGAAATACCCACTCTCTACGAAAAAGTACCTGAATTTACCTCTTGCCCTTGCGCTCATGTATCCTGTATACTATCTTTGATTCCGCTGTTATTAACTAAGCCCTGTTGATAAATATCCAGGTTCTTATAACGTATCCCTTCCTTTTGCATATTTCTTTGTACTGGGGAAAGATTGAAAAAACAGGTATTAGTACTTGAAAGCCACGAAAAAAACCAAGTCTACTGCAATGACGAAATTTGTGCAATTTATTGTGTTGGCCGCTTTGTTGGTGACATTTCCTGTTCTTTTTCTTCATTCGGCTGCGGATGAGCAAATACCGGAGCCAAAACAAAAAGCCGAAAAAGTAAATTATCCCATCGATGGGGCCAATATTGGTGGTGGTCTGCTGATAATGATCAGCCTGGCTGTGGGTTATGGTGTCAAGCGCATCTATGACAACAAGCGGGAGCTACAGGAACAACCCTGATAATATGACATAGGAACATCTTTTTTCATCTATATATTTTCCTCTTTTGCAGGCTTTACCCTTAACCGGGTAAAGCTTTTTTATTTTCTGCCAAAGTCCGCAGGAATCTCTCCCCATACAGCCGTTTCCCACTTGAGGATTGTATTGGGGTACTCATTGTTAGCCAGCCATTTTTCAGCGCGTTCTATCAAATTGAAGAGTTTTTGATTTTCCGGGGTAGGTTCAAGTTTGGTTTTTGTTTTTTTATCCCTGACCCATTTCATGGCGGTGCGGGAATCGGAGTAGATGGGAAAGTTAAAATCACGTTCCTTAAGATATGCCAGGGCATGCACCAGCGCCAGAAATTCACCAATATTAACTGTGCCTTGCTTAAAAGGCCCCTGCCTGAAAAGCTCTGCACCTGAAAGGGTGTCCACACCACGGTATTCAAGTTTTCCGGGATTTCCACTGCAGGCAGCATCAACGCAAATACTGTCTTCAATAGGATCTCCATACAATAATTTCTCTTCGTCTGTGCGCTCCTCGCGGCGCATGTCCTTGCCAATATATTGCCGGGGTTCATCCAAATACGCTTTTTCCGCCAATTCTTTGGTCTTAAACGACTTATAAACTGCCCCGTCAAAATTCCGTATCTGGCGTTCACATTCCCGCCAGCTGGAGTAGACGCCCGGCTCCTTCCCCTTCCAGACTACATAATATTTCTGTTTGGCCATATTCTGCTGATTTTTCCCCTTCACAAATTTAACAAAAGTAAACGAGGATATAATGGTTATCTTTGTTTGACAAGGGCACCCTAACACATCCCTGATGCGCAAAACATTACTTCTCGTTGCTGTTATTACATTGCTCACAGCCTGTAGCAGGGGGCGGATCTATGAAGAGCACCGGGAGCTGGCCAATTATACCTGGAACAGGTTTGATAACCTCATTTTCGAAACTGAAATTGAAGATGCTGATGCAAGCTACGATATCTACATTGCCATCCGCCATATTACACAATATCCTTATAAGAACCTGATGATCACCACCATCATGAAAACCCCTTCGGGAGAAGAACGTTTCCTGGATTACGACCTGAAGATACGGGGCGAAAACGACAAACCCCTGGGTAAGGGCATGGGTGACATCTGGGATATTAATATCCCCTTACGGAAAAATTTCAAATTCCTCAAGCCAGGTCCACTCATCATAGAATTTGAAAACAGAATGCCGCGTTCAGGTATATCCGGAATCATGGAAATTGGATTAATCCTGGAGAAATGCAAATAAGAAATTCCAAATAAGAAATCCCAAATTCCAAATAATACCGAAAATACAAATTCGAAAATTCAAACAAAACAAGAGTCACTGGCTCTTGATAAGAATGGAGGATAAGATCTTTCTTAATTCTTCGGATTCGCTTATAAGCTTCATCCCCTCGATTTTGGTATCTCTTTGTAATGGATACGATTTAATGATGACCGTAAGCCAGTAAGTGCTTTCTTTTGCTTCCTTTCGGCTTATCTTAACCCGATTTATAAAATCCTTTTTGCTTAAGGACTCATTTGCTTCAATATAGTTTGCACCAACCGAACCAGAAGATCTTATTATCTGTTTTGAGTCCTCATATCCAATAGTATTAATGGGTATTTGTTTTATGAAATGCCTGACCCGAATAGCAAAATTTAGTGTTCTCTCCTCAAGATCATACATGGTTTTTATAATTAATACCATATACACAACATTCGTTCCCGTAATGATCCAAAAAATTTATATTCGTTTGAATCTTTTGAATTTAGAATTTGTATACTATTTGGAATTTGGGATTTCTTATTTGGAATTTAACCAAAGAGGTTCAGCACTTTTTCCTGATCCTTGACCAGTTGCTTTTTCAGTGCTTCCAGGTTGCCAAATTTAATTTCGTCCCTGATGCGGTCGATGAAGCTGATGCTTATTTTCTCACCGTAAATCTCCTGATTGAAATCAAAGATGTGAACTTCAATGGTGAGGTCGCCGTGATCCACGGTAGGGCGATAACCAATATTACCCATGCCCCTGAAGTACCGGCCATCCCACTCCACGGTACAGGCATAGACGCCGACAGCTGAAATAAGCTTAAACTCATCTTCCAATTCAATATTGGCGGTTGGAAAACCAATGGTGCGCCCGATTTTCTTTCCGGCAACAACCTTTCCTGTGATGGAATAATGGTAACCCAGCATCTCATTGGCCAGGGCTACCTGTCCCAGCCTCAGGGCGGCCCGGATCTTGGTTGAGCTTACAGACATGTTATGGATATACTGTTCCACTACTTTTTCCACGGTAAAACCATATTCCTTACCCAGTTCTACAAGACTATCGTAACTGCCTTCCCTGCCCTTGCCAAAATGATGGTCATAGCCGGTAATCAGCTTTTCGGCTTTAATGCTATCGAATAAGATGAATTTGATAAATCCTCTTGATGACAAGTGTGAAAACTCTTTGGTAAAGGGGATAATGACCAGGTGGTCAATGCCGGAACGCCCGATCAGTTCATATTTCTTTTCCTGTGTGTTGATGAATTTAAGATCCCGGCTGTCAGGATGCACAACAAGCCGTGGGTGTGGATAAAAAGTGACCACAACACTTTCGCCACCGAGCTCTTTGGCCATAAGCTTCATCCTTTCAAAAATCTTTTGGTGGCCCAGGTGAACACCATCGAAGGTGCCAACGGTCACGACCGGGTGCTTAACGGGTTCGTAATCTTCAAGACGATGGTATACTTTCACGGATGTGATTTCTGTTTTTTTCCTAAATCAGCTTATTCCTCACAATGAACTCGGCAATCTGAACTGCATTGGTGGCAGCCCCTTTTCTCAGGTTATCCGCTACGATCCACATGTTCAGCGTGTTGGCATTGGAGAAATCCCTCCTGACCCTGCCCACAAATATTTCATCTTTGCCACGTACATTGATCGGCATGGGATATTTCAGACCGGGAATATCATCTTCAACAATTACTCCATCGGTTTGGTTCAATATTTCCCTGACATCATCGATATTAAACTCTTCCTCAAATTCTATATTCACGGCTTCTGAATGTCCGTTAAACACCGGTACACGGACAACTGTAGCGCTAATGCGGATATTGTTGTCATCAAGGATTTTTCTGGTTTCGCTGACAAGTTTTAATTCTTCTGAGGTATACCCTGTTTCATTGAAATCACCCCCATGAGGAAATACATTGTCAAAGATCTGGTAAGGGTAGGCCATATCGCCTTTTTTTCCTTTGGACTCGTTTTCCAGCTGATTGACTGCCCTTTGTCCTGTGCCTGATACAGACTGGTAGGTGGAAACAATTATGCGCCTGATTTTGAACTCCTTATGTAGCGGGGCAAGTGGTACGACCATCTGAATGGTCGAGCAGTTGGGGTTGGCGATAATTCTGTTTTTACGATTTAAGATCCCGGCGTTGATCTCCGGTACGATCAGGGGAATGTTTTCATCCATTCTCCAGGCAGAAGAATTGTCGATCACTGAAATGTTGCTTCCGGCAAAACGCGGGGCCCATGCTTTAGAAACTTCGGTCCCGGCCGAAAATATGGCAATATCAGGATTGGCTTCATAGCCATCGCCAATACTCATCACCTCATATGTTTCTTTGTTGAATTCTACCATTTTCCCCACAGACTGATTGGAAGCAATGGGAATGAGTTCTGTGTGATGGAAAATTGTGCTTTCTTCCAAAACCTTTAAAACTTCAAGTCCTACAAGACCTGTAACACCAATTACTGCAATTTTCATGAGTACAAAACGGAATTTTTGGTATTAACTAAAAAGGGTTTTAAAGTTATATAAATAAATGGGATAAAAGTTTCAATAAAAATGAAATTTATCTGTTTTATGTCTTGTATTTTGATTTCCTATCTCCTGCCCGGACAGGTAGAAGATGATTTTTCTGATGGAGATTTTCTTCATGACCCGGTGTGGCAGGGTGACCTGGCGCAATTCAGGGTGAATGATGACCTGCGGCTCCAGGTCTATTCTGAAGGGGCCTCGGAGTCCTGCCTGTCAACATACTCAACAGCGCTACAGAATGCAGAGTGGCGTTTTTGGGTCAGGTTAAATTTTAGCCCTTCGGCTAACAACAATGCGCGTATTTACCTCGCTTCCGACCAACAGGACCTAAAAAGCCCCCTGAACGGTTATTTCCTGCAACTGGGCGAGGCCGGTTCTGCTGATGCCATTACCCTGTTCAGGCAGAATGGGGAGCTTATCGAACTCATCTGCCGTGGCAGTGAAGGGTTGATCTCGTCATCATTCATTATCCGCATCAGGGTTGTTCATGAAAATGATGAATGGAAGGTTTTTGCCGATCCGTCAGGGGGTAATGCTTTTCACCTGGACGCCCTTGGGAGCGACCAGGAGCCCGGTGCTTCATCTTTCATGGGTATATATTGTAAATACACCTCCAGCAACGCCAGGAAGATGTATTTCGACGATATCTATTCCGGTCCCATTATTGTTGACAGCCTTCCTCCTGAACTTTTGGGGCTTGAGATTCGGGAAAATATCCTGGATGTGCTGTTTTCTGAGCCTCTGGATGCTAATTCTGCCGAAAACCCTGTTAATTACCGTTTGAACGAGCTGCAAATCAACCCGGATTCACTTTGGCTAAATGCTGAAAATCATTCAATTGTTTATTTGGTGTTTAATGAGGGTTTTACCAATGCCACAAACTACACATTGACAATCGATAATGTATGCGACCCCACGGGAAACTGTATGGGGCCAACAAGCTTTCCGTTTGCATGCTTTACCCCTCATCCATATGATGTGGTCATCAATGAGTTAATGGTCGATCCTGTGCCGGCTACAGGCCTCCCTGAACATGAATATGTAGAGCTTTATAATTTAACCCCTTTCAAAATCAGCCTGGAGGGATGGTCTCTGCTGGTGGGAACAGGGGTGAAAGAAATACATGATGTGGCAATACCGGCCAATGGTTTCCTGCTCCTTTGCAAAGAAAGTGATGCTTATTCACTATCATTCTTTGGGCCTGTTTATGGTTTGTCGGGTCTTTCTTTGAGCAATTCCGGGCAATCCCTGATGCTCATGGATGACAAAGGGGTGGTTATTTCCCCTCTTGTTTATGATGGGGGCTGGTATGGAAATGATGACAAGGCTGATGGGGGCTGGTCGCTGGAAATGATCAACCCGTTTAACCCCTGTGCAGGAAAAGCAAACTGGTCTGCATCGGTAAACATGGAAGGGGGTACACCCGGGGCTCCGAATTCAGTGTTGAATGAACTTGATATTCCTGTGCTGCCCGAGAAAGCTTGCTATATAAACGACAGCACATTTGAGCTGCATTTTAACCAGTATATGGATACCCTCTTCCTGAAAAATCCTGAAGCATACCGTGTCAATTATGGCATTGGGGAACCTGTTGGCCTGAGAGTGGATTCACCGGTTTCAACACGGGTGTTGCTTGTGTTTGACCATCAATTTCAACCCGGGACAATATACAACCTTGAAGTAAATCAGGTACTGAATAATTGTGTGGGGACAGCCCTGTTTTCTTCCCGGGAACTTAAAATTGGCGTTCCGGAATCCTGCTCATATAACGACCTGGTAATTAATGAGATATTATTCAACCCCCTGGCCGGGGGAGACGATTATGTGGAGGTTTATAATCGTTCAGACAAGACAATTGAGTTATCTGAAATTATGCTCTCATCTATTAAAAGCAATTTCCCCAATCCCGCAGACACCATCAGCAAATCAATCACCGATGAATGCCGGCTTTGCTTTCCCGGTGAATACTTATTGCTCAGTAAAGACATCAATTCCGTTCAGGATCAATACCATACGAACAACCCGGAAGCTTTTGTCAATATGGAGAAATTTCCGGCTTACAATAATGACGGAGGCCGTGTTGCATTGTTTAACGCTTCCGGTATGCTTATAGACCATTTTCAATACCACGAGGATATGCATCATCCTTTACTGAATACTAATGAGGGTGTATCCCTGGAACGCATCCATTATGACCGGCCCTCCCACGATAAAAACAACTGGCATTCAGCAGCAGCAATGGTGGGTTTTGGCACACCCGGCTACCAGAACTCACAATACCTGTCAACCGGCATTGTCGATGGCCCCATCCATCTGAACCCCGAAATAATTTTCCCGGATTGTTACAGTGGCGAGAACAGTACGTTGGGTATTTTCTACCAGTTTGATCACCCCGGAAACATCGCCAATGTTCTGATTTTCAATGCATGTGGGCAACTTATTCGGACCCTGGTACAAAGCGAGCTTCTCGGTACTAACGGGGCCTTTTCCTGGAATGGTCTTGACGACAGAAAGCTCAGGGCCGAAACAGGAATTTATGTGGTACTGGTGGAAGTGTTTGGTATAGAAGGAAATGTTTGGAGGTATAAAGGTGTGGTGGTGGTTGGAGAACGATGATATAAATACAAATAAGAAGTACCAAATCCCAAATTCCAAATAAATTCCAAAAATACAAATTTGAAAATTCAAACAAAACAGGGATCATTGGTCCTTGGTAAGGATCGTGGACAAAATCTTTCTTGCTTAATGCTCCATTTGCTTTAATATAGTTTGCCACAACCAAAGCCGAAGATCTTATTATTTGTTTGAATCTTTTGAATTTAGAAATTGGAATTTATTTGGAATTTGGAATTCGGGATTTGGTGCTTAGAGTTTCCCTAATCTGTTTTGGTAATTTTAAACCCAAGAAACAGCTGCAGATACAGGTTCCTCACCACATTATCCAGGTATTTGTAGTTTTTGTTGTAGATGGAAGTTAGGCCATAAGTGAAGGTGGCGCCAAGGTTAACGCGACGTTTGCCTTCGTATATGGTACCTATAATGATTGCATAATCCCAGGTATTGATTTCATCGCTCTGGTCGAAAGGCTCGTTTTCGACATAGGTAAATGGATGTTTGGAATCACCGACTTCAATGTCGGCACTGCCATAATTACCTCCGTCAATCAGGTAAGAGATCTGAAAACCCGCCAGGAGCAAGCTGCGTTTTCCAACCTGGTAAGAAACATAAACCGGAACATCAAAATATTTGTTCGCAAACTTGCCTTCCACCCTTCCCCGGTAAGAGGTAAAAGCTTTAGAAGGAATGGTATCATTTGGGGTGATCGTGAGATACTCATAAACAGTATCTCCTGAAACAGGCGTATCGAAGCGGGCACCCTTGAAAGAATATTGAAAGTCTGCATGAACAGCCCATTTGTCTTTAAGCTGGTATTTGAAAAACGCACCAATGAGCGGTCCAACACCAACCATGCCCTTGGATCCTTTTTCGGCCACACCGTATGGGGTTCCAATGTTTGCGCCTCCCTTGAGCCCGAAATTAAACTCTTGTGCTGTCACTTGTGAAAGAAGGCAGGCAACAAAAACTGTCAATACCAGTTGCCTCATGTGCTATAGTTTTTCCCTTTTCCGGGGTTTATTTTCCAAATTCAAACGATATATTATCGATATACAATGTGCTTCCAATCTTCGCTATGAAAAGTTCTCCTCCTGCCGACGAGGTAAAAATAACCTCAACTGAATCCGGTTCATCCTGTGAAAAATACTCAATCGGGAGATCGAAAGGTGTATAAACGTTTGTCGTATCTGTTCTTCTCATGACCGCTTCGCCCACTTTTACTCTTTTTTGAAGGTCCTTGTTCCATTTAAACAGTGTTGTTCTTATTTCGCAAGAGTCTCCCTCCTGTGGCTGGTACTTAAAATATCCTTTAAACCTTGTTGGTTTTGACTTGTAAGGAACCCCGACAATCAAACTCTCCAACGGCTTTTGCAGGTTTACGGTAAAGACACCTGTGGATACATTCCCGGACAAAATTGGCAAATAAGATACAGAGTCGGTAAACATCCTGGCTGCATATTTTCCATGCTGCGCGTCTTCTGTTTTCAGGGTTGTTGCAAAATAAAGACTGGGGTTAAGGTCCACCAGTGTGTTAATCGTTGCCCATGCTCTGGGTGGTGCAAGATCTTCAAAATTAGGATACTGGATCCAGCGTTCCATATCAAAATTGTGTAAGGTATCCAATCCGGCAGTTTTCAGCATTATCGCATTGGAATTATTGCTTTCGCCATTGCTGTTATAAGCCCGTAAACGGTAATAGTAGGTACTCGTCTTATCAAGGCCTTTGACTTCACCGATCAATACATTTCCAATATCTTTTCCGTTGTACCCGGCAACAAAATTTGTAAAACTGTTATCGGTGGCCACATCCAGCTTATAGCCGCTTACATTTTCAACACCTGTCCATTCGGCAAAGAAATAGGTGGAGTAAATCCAAATTCCTTTAACCGCTGTGGGAGATTGGGGTGGATTATTAGTATCATCTTCATCTTTCTTGCAGGCATATATTACCAGCATCAGCGCAAGTAATAATGAACCAATTAGAAAAATTGAACTTTTTCTCATGATCGTAATTTTAGTATAAATAAGTTATTAATTGACAACGAAAGAACCGGAGCTGATGCGCTTTTTGCCATCAAGAACGTGGAAATAATAGGTTCCGGATGAAAGGTTCCCGATGTCCAGTGTTGTTTTCTGTTGATTGATCTTTTGGGAACTAACGATTTGTCCTTCGGTATTATATATGATCAGGTCGCTTTGGTCTATTTTTTTCTCAAAATCAAAGTTTATAAGCTCCGTTGCCGGATTCGGGTAAACATTGACTTTCACGGCAGGGATAATGTCCATTGCAATTCCTTGTTCTCCCTCAAATTCCACAGCATCAACCCACATGGTGGATCCGGGAACCGGGTTGAACAAACTGGCAGAAGATACAATAATAATGTTCATTGTATCAGGGGTCTTGTCGCCGAAAAAATTAATGTCTATGTCAAACTCTGTCCATTCCGAAACCGCTTCGGCACCATAAAAAACACCTGCACCAATAGTATCTCTTTTGCCTTTTACAGGTAAAAATTGGGTAAAAATTACAAAAACCGCGCAAGAATCCGGCTCCTCTAAGGCAGGCGCATATTTATATTGTCCTTTAAGTTTGGCTGGTTTGCTGGTCCATGGAATACCACCATCAACAGATGCCTCTGTGGTAATAAGATTAACAGTGAGCCAGCCCAGGGTCACAGTGCCCGGAACTTTAAATGTCAACACAAAAATGGATGTAAGTTTTGCCGACAAAAGCCCATCATAAGGGTCGTCTGAATCTCTTGTTACACATTGAAGTCCGGCTAACATGGTGTAGGGATTGGGGGTACCCCAACTTATGGGTGCCTCGATAGTATCATTCCACGCTTCATAGCTGGGGTTTGGGATTTCATCCGATTTCTGTGCGCTTGCTTGTAACGCGATGAAAATGAGCGTAATAATAAATAGTAGTGTTCTTTTCATAATTTCAAGATCTAGGTTAACTATCGTTATTTCCAGTCGCAAATATAATGAATCAAAATTAAATACCAAATTTCAAGACGCAAATGCCATGGCCACAACCCACACTTTAACCCCTTCTGCCTTCTGTAATGCATGCACACATGCCTCTATGGTAGAACCTGTGGTGATGACATCATCCACAAGAAGTATGTTTTTGTTTTTCAGAGACTTATTGTTCCGTGTGGCAAAAATGTTTTCCACATTTTTCCAGCGGCCAAACCTGGATTTCCTGGTTTGGGTCTGGCTTGCTTTTGTTCTGTATAATATTTTGGTATTGACAGGGATATTCATTGATTTAGCCAGTCCCCGTGCAAATATTTCACTTTGGTTAAACCCCCTTAGTCGCATTTTTTTAGGATGCAGGGGCACGGGTATGATCAGGTCGGGCATTTGATATAGTGGGGCTTTGCTAAGATCCCTTCCATAAATTTCGCCAATACGGATACCTATTTCTTTCTTGCCCCGGTATTTCAATTGATGAACCAGTTTTTGCACTTTTCCATTCTTAACATAAAAATAATATGCGCTGGTTTTTTCAATCCTTACCCGGCCCCAAAAAACCTGGTCGGCAAGGCTTTCCGGATCCAGATGAAATTTGGTTTCAGGCAATTGATACAGGCAGGCAGTGCAAAGGGCCTGTTCGTGCATAAAAAGCGCCTGTCCGCAGGAATGACATAAGCGCGGGAAAAGAAGACCCAGTAAATCAGTGATAAAAAAATTTACTTTCATGGCTTTGTTTATAGATTAATCCCCGTATTATGGTTTTGTTCCCTCCAGGTTGTATCTTTGTGGCTGCAATTTGATCAAAAAGACAATTTTGAAGCAGCACGATTCGATTCTTTCGGTTCAGGATTTATCCATTTCTTTTGGAACCGACCGGGGCAAGATAACAGCAGTTGACAATGTCTCTTTTTCCCTGAAAAGATCCGGCACCCTGGGTATTGTTGGTGAATCAGGGTCTGGAAAATCTGTTACTTCATTGTCTGTCATGCGCTTGATTGCCAGTCCACCGGGAAACATCGACAGCGGCAAAATCTTTTATCATGACAGCTCGGGGGCATCTCTTGACCTGCTGAAACTCAAGGAAAATGATCTGCGCAAAATTCGCGGCAAGGATATCGCCATGATCTTCCAGGAGCCCATGACTTCATTAAACCCCGTTTTTACCTGTGGCAACCAGGTTGCCGAGGTCATCATGGAACACCGGGGGTTCTCCCGAAAAGACGCGAAAGAAAAAACCCTGCAGCTTTTTGATGAGGTGTTTTTGCCCCGGCCAAATGACATTTTCCGATCATATCCATATCAGCTCTCCGGGGGCCAGAAGCAGCGTGTCATGATCGCCATGGCCATGTCGTGCAATCCATCTGTTTTGATTGCAGATGAACCCACCACCGCACTGGATGTCACGGTTCAGAAAAGTATTCTCGACCTGATGAGGTCTTTGCAGGAAAAACACGGAATGGCCATAATTTTTATCAGTCACGACCTGGGTGTCATTGCAGAAATCGCACAGGATGTAGTAGTCATGTACCAGGGAAAAATTGTTGAATCAGGGCCTGTGGAAACTGTTTTCCATAGCCCACAACATCCGTATACCAAAGGTTTACTTGCGTGCAGGCCATCTCTTGATAAGCATTTTAAAAGACTTCCCACAATAAATGATTATCTCAATGCACAGGAGGGGGTTGATCCGCTTGCCGGCCTGTTAATCCATAAGGAGGAACAAAATGCAATAGCGAAAATTCAAAACGGAAAAGAAGTCTTGCTTAATGTACGGGGCCTTAAAACCTATTTCCCTGTTCGTAAGGGTTTGTTTGGAGGGGTTCGTGGACAGGTCAGGGCTGTTGATGGTGTTAGTTTTGAGGTTTTACAGGGAGAAACCCTGGGCCTGGTAGGTGAAAGTGGTTGTGGCAAGACCACCCTTGGAAGAACAATATTAAGGCTTATCGAACCCACCGGTGGAGACATCCGGTTTAACGGAACCCGGATTAACGGGCTGAACAACCGTTCAATGCGTCTTTTGCGGCGCAACATGCAAATCATATTCCAGGATCCCTATTCTTCATTAAATCCGCGATTGCCGGTAGGCACAGCCGTTGTTGAACCCATGACCGTACATCACCTGTATGGCAACGAAAAAATAAGGAACGAAAAGGCCATGGAGCTTTTGCACAGGGTAAATCTTGATTCAACATACTTCCAGCGCTATCCGCACGAACTGTCCGGCGGACAAAGGCAACGGATATGCATTGCCCGGGCCCTGGCTGTAGAACCGCGTTTTATCATTTGTGATGAGTCGGTGTCTGCCCTGGATGTGTCTATCCAGGCTCAAATACTGAACCTGCTTAACGATTTGAAAGAAGAATACAAAATGACATATATTTTCATTTCTCATGATCTTGCGGTAGTCAAATTTATGTCCGACAGGATGATGGTCATGAAAAGCGGAAAAATTGAAGAGATGGGCCCGGCAGAAGATATTTACCGGAATCCCGGATCGGATTATACCAGAAAGTTAATTGAAGCAATTCCCAGAGGATAAAAATCCATACTTAAACAAGAATATGGCAAGAAAGAAAAAACCAATGAAGCGGCCAACCGGAAGAAAAAAGGCCATCGAGAAACAAATCACGGATGTTTTTCGCAAGCAACCACACCGGTCCTTGAACTATAAACAGATATCCGTCAAAATCAGCGCTAAGGACCAGGCAAGCAGAGACCTGGTAAATACTGTTCTGGTGGATTTGTATAAAAAGGAGATCCTTGATGAGGTAAAGCCGGGAAAATACCGGCTAAACCCGGAATACCTGAGCAGGTTCTCTCCTCCTGCTTCAACAATCACCGGTATTGTGGATATGAAACAGACCGGCAAGGCTTATATTATACCCGATGAGGGTGGCGAGGATGTTTTTATTTCCGCCAACAATACTTATCATGCCCTGCATGGCGATACGGTCAGGGTTAGGATGTTTCCCAAAAGGCCCAAGAAAAAGCTGGAGGGTCAAATCATCGAGATCATCAAAAGGAAAAAAGAACAGTTTGTTGGTGTCATTGAGGTATCTAAAGAGTTTGCTTTTCTCATTCCCGACAGCCATAATATGCCATTTGATATATTTATTCCCAAAGAAAAAGTACTTGGCGCCAGGCATGGGGAAAAAATTGTGGCCCGCATCACTGATTGGCCGGAGCATTCCAAAAATCCTTTCGGAGAGGTTGTTCGTGTATTGGGTATGCCGGGTATCAACCAGGTGGAAATGCAATCCATCCTTGTTGAATATGATTTCCCTTTATCATTTTCAAATGCCGTTGAGAAAGAGGCTGCTAATATTTCCACCGGAATCACAGACAGGGAAATTGCTTCCCGGCGGGACTTCAGAACTGTCTTCACCATGACCATCGACCCGGAAGATGCCAAGGATTATGATGATGCTTTGTCATTGAAACCCTTGAAAAATGGCAATTGGGAAATTGGGGTTCATATTGCGGATGTTTCTTTTTATGTAAAAGAAAACTCCCTGATTGAGAAAGAGGCATTTGGCAGGGCAACCTCTGTTTATCTGGTAGACAGGGTTATTCCCATGTTGCCCGAAAAGCTTTCGAATAATGTTTGTTCCCTGAGGCCCAGGGAAGATAAGCTTTGCTTTTCCGCTGTTTTTGAAATGACAGAAGATGGAGCTGTTATTGACCAGTGGTTTGGAAAAACCATCATAAACTCTGATCGCCGTTTTAATTATGGGGAAGTACAAAAGATCATTGAAGACCAAAAGGGTGAATTTGCCAACGAGATCCTGACACTTCACCGGGTGGCATCAAAATTACGGGTACAGCGGTTCAAAAACGGGGCTATTAACTTCCAAACAGTAGAAGTGAAGTTCAAGCTGGACGAGGAAGGCCATCCCGTATCTGCATACATCAAAGAGCAAAAAGAATCCAATCATCTCATTGAGGACTTTATGTTGCTGGCCAACAAGAGGGTAGCTGAATTTATTGGCAAAACCAGGGGGAAGAAAAAGCCCAAACCATTTGTTTACCGTATTCATGACACACCCCAGCCGGAAAAACTGGCCACTTTTGTCCAGTTTGTAAATAAGCTGGGCTATCAGATGAATGTTGGATCCCATGTCAGTCTTGCTAAGTCCTTCAATAACCTTTTTAAGCAAATTGCCGGTAAGGGTGAGGAGAATATGATTGAGACCATTGCGATACGCACAATGGCAAAGGCTGAATATGCCACACAAAACATAGGGCATTATGGTCTTGCTTTTCCTTATTATACACATTTTACCTCTCCCATCAGGCGTTATCCTGATCTTATCGTGCATCGTCTTTTACAACACTACCTGGATGGTGGAGCCCCTGTAAACCAGGCAACCTACGAAGAGATATGTGTGCACTCTTCTGAAATGGAACGAAAAGCCGTTGAGGCCGAAAGGGCATCGATAAAATACAAACAGGCGGAATACCTGCTCGACAAGATCGGAGAGGAGTTTTACGGGCTTATTTCCGGCGTAAGTAAGTGGGGTATCTATGTGGAGCTTGCCGGAAATAAATGCGAGGGCATGGTACGCTTACAGGATCTGGATGATGACTTTTATTACCTTGATGAAGAAAACTACCAGGTCATTGGGCAGCGCCACGGGCAGCAGTATAAGCTGGGCGACAAAGTAAGGGTAAGGGTCAAGAAAATTGATCTCTCCAGGAAACAGATGGATTTTGAAATGATAGAACCTTAAGGGCCGGTTTATTTTCGTTTAGACATCCACGACAGGGCCAGGCCCAGCAATGGGCTCAGCAAAAAGCTGAGAAAGAATGACCATTCTTCTCCAATTTTCCTTTTCTTGCCCACTTTTTCTGCAACCACCAGGGCCAGAATGTACCATAGGAAGAATGCTATTATTATAAGTGTTTCAATCATTTCTAGTTAAAATAAGCCCACAAAAAGATCAACGGGATCAATATTCCAAGCGCGGTAAGCCAGGCTCCGCGACCGGTAATTCCTTTTTTTCCTTTCAGGATAAATAGTCCGCCGATAGCCAGCAGTACCAGCGCAACACAATAAAGATCAGAAAAATAGGTCCACCATTTGGCCGGGTTATAGTGCAAATAGTTCATCTGGTTGAAGATGGGTCTTCGTTTTATCTTTTCAACCATCCCCTTGCCGGTGCGCATATTGATCTCAACAGTTCCTTCTTTGATGAAAACTTTCAGGTAATTGTTCCCCGGATAAAAATGCTTTTTATAGGTCCCCGGTTCTCCAATCACCGAAAGTAACTCTTCAACATCCGCCCTGTCAAACTCTGCGGGCATGCCGTGAACCTGCACTTCATATCTTTCGATGATAAAATTAGGATTCCAGTCGCTTAAATGATTAAGCGCTATCCCCGACAGGGCATAGATGATCGTCATGCCAAAGAAAAGGTATCCGAAATCACGGTGTAATGCCCGGTTCCATTTTCTCCACTTAAATTTCATTATTTTTCTTCTTCCGGCACCGCTATCTCAACAACTACATATTCAATGCAGCTAACAGAGTATTGTGGTTTATGGTAGATGCCTTCATGTTCGGCATCCTCTTCATGTTCGACCTCTTCTTCAACTTCCACCTCAATGGCATTAACAATACCCTTAACTTTGACATAGCTTCCTTCCAGTTCCGGCAGGAATGCCGCAACCTCTTCTCCTGTGGTTGTAATTTTTACACGAATATCAGGATCTTCTTCTCCTACGATAAACATTTTCTTTCCACCATGCTTACACACGTGGACTACGGTTCCTTCAATAAAAACCTCTTCGCCAATCAGGCTTTCTGCTTTCGTTGGAAAATCAACAATGGCGATAACTCCCGGCTCAACAATAACTTCGGTTGTTTCGGCTGTGGCCTCACTTTGTTCTTGTGATACGTTACCACAAGCGGCCATGATTAATGCTATAAATGCTAAAATAAAAACTTTTTTGAGCATGATTTTGTTTTTTACTGGGTTAATAATTTGTTATTTGCTATTTGTTATTTGTTATTTGCTATTTGTTATTTGCTACCGCCGGTATAGTGCAAATATATGCTTTTCTTTAATCGAAATCTTCGGATGTATATTCCGGGACGATCTTTATCCCGTCATATTTTTTTTCAATCCCGTTCTGATACGTAATAATAAGGAAAGTGGTTCCATCAAAGTTAAAAGAAGTCCATTCACCATGCTTGATGCCCATTACATAATGGCCTTCGTCTTTTCTTTGTCCGTTGCTCCAGTAATATACATGTTTTCCGTGGGGATTGCCTTCAATGAAACGTCCTTCAAAGTTGATGGATCCATCATTGTAATAGTATTTCCATTCCCCGCTTTTCAATCCTTCAATATAATTTCCTTCTTCCCTGTGGTCTCCCAGCTCATAAAACCAGAAGCCTTCTTCCTGTCCTTCTATAAACTCTCCCTTGGTTATGATATTGCCCAGCTCGTTGTATTCAACCAACATCCCATCTTCCTTACCATCATAGAAGCTTTCTTCTCTTAACAATATGCCTGAATTATAATACCATTTCCAGGCGCCTGTTAATTTGCCATCTTCCATATAAGCGCCTATTTGTTCGATCTTGCCGTTCTTATGGTAAAATTTCCATTCTCCTGTTTTCGCATCATTTTCATAAAGACCTTCGGCCTTTAGTTCGCCATTGTCAAAAAACTCTTTCCAATACCCGTCTTTCTCCCCTTTTTCCGTCACAATACCCTCCCCTATAACTATCCCGTTTTTAAAAATGAATGATTTCTCTATTTCGCCTTCTTCATTATATTCTCTCCATACCCCTTCGGGTTTATCATCCTTATAGGTAGCCTGTATTTTAACTTTTCCGCTGGGGTAATATTCTGTCTGAACATCCAGCCTTTTCAGTTCAGCTACATTTATTTGTTTTTCATCGTCTAAATACTTGGCAGCGCTCAGCAAGCTTCCTTCAATATCATATTCCTTAAAATAACCATGCTTCATTCCATGCCTGTAATTTCCCTCTGATTTCAGGCTGCCATCTTCATAAAACGACTTCCATTTTCCATGTTTAAGCCTCTGATTATCATATCGATTAATTTTCTCTCTGTCAATAATAAAGCCCTTTTTATAGGTGACCAGTTCAATGATCGTCCCGGCGGTATCATATACTTTAGCCAATCCATTTTCCAGTCC
>JAUXCL010000244.1 GCA_030618905.1 Bacteroidales bacterium
ACACCTACAGCATCACCAGCATCACGGTCGCCCGTGCCTATAAGAATTGTACCCGGATCATCATACCTGACAATGATAGAAGATACGCCAAGTGTTGGAAGGTCATCCGTAAAACTGTTCCAGGTACCTCCACCATCCGTGGTAAACCAGAGCCCTCCCGATGGTGCACCAACATAAATCGTACTTGCATCCGTAGGATGGAAGGCTAAGGCATTCAGCCGGCCTAATCCCTTGTATCCTTTTCCACTTGGGATGTAAAAAGGCCCCAGGTTTATCCAGTCACCATTGGCAGACCTGGCACCCGGATGGGATGCGATGTACTTATGGTATTCATTCCAGACATGATCTTCCGGGCGACGGGTACCATCCGGATAGATATGGTCCTGCATCCGGTATTCCCAGCGCTTAAAAGGCTTAAATCCGCATCCTTTGGTGATTTCCCGGCCTTCCCAATAGGTGTTGAAGGCATGTTGGACATCGTAAAAATTTATTTCCGGGTCCTGCATCATCTCAATCCAGTAAGGAAAATCAGCAGTGTCTGCCTGGGTTGGAATTGTTTGTTGCTGTGCACTTAAAGGCAAGCAATATATCAATGCAATTGATATTAAAAGAACTATATTTTTCATGTTAATTTGGCTTGGGTGATTAATATACAAAGATATAACAGTTATTTGTATATATGAGTATTTTTGAAGAGAAATGGTTGCACCTGCGGAGAAACCCAAGCACCAAATCCCAAATCCCAAATAATTTCTAAATTACAAATTCGAATATTCAAACCGTTTGACATTTTGAATTTAAAATTTGTATACTATTTGGAATTTGTGATTTCTTATTTGGTGCTTATTTACAATTATTCCTGAAGATTCTTCTCAACCCTCTTCAGTACCCACAAAATCAATCGGTAGCTTATAAACACAAGCAGCGGTGGGCACAATAACCATATGATTTGGTCTATATACATTTATTAATGATTTACGGGTTAATATACATGGGTATCATCCCCTTTCATCTCTTCTGCACTGATCTGCTTTTTGTTAATGGATCTCCAGGCATACCAGATATAAGCAAATACGAATGGCATCATGAGGGAGACATAACTCATGATGCTCAGGGAATAATGGCTTGAGGAAGCATTCCTGATGCTCAATGAGCTTTGCAGGTCATAAACAGAAGGATAAAATGCTGTATTATTTAACCCTGCCAGACAGAATAATCCGAATACAGTAGCGATCACTCCAATGCTGGTGCCCCAGATTGCTTTTCTGCGGCATCCTTCAAACCTGAAGTAGCCACGGAAGATACCCAGGGTGACAAGCCCGATTCCGCTAAGAAGTATAAAGGCAATTACCGGCATATCAAGGACATTCATAAGGTATTTATAAGACTCCAAAGAGATACTGCCATTATCCGGGTCAACGGCAAAACCTTTCATGACCATGATATTCACCAGGAAGAATACAAAAAATACCAGGAAAGGAATTCCATTGACCATGAGTTGCTTCCTTGTTCTCTTCAGGATATTATCATCAGAAACATTATTCATAAAGTACATGATCCCCACTGTGCGTGACAGGAAAAACACAGCCAGGCCCAGAGATAAATTGATGAAAGTAGCATACCTGTTGAAATCAAACGCAAGTTCCAGTCCACGGTAAGGCGACATCCACTCTGAGAAATTAAAATCGTTGATAATGAACATTGAACCGGTGAAGAAGGTTGCCACAGCGGTACCGATAAGGATGGTGCCCACAGCACCGTTGAAGAATAAGAATATCTCGTAGACTTTTGCACCCAGAAGATTATTAGGTTTTGACCGGAATTCATACGCTACCGCCTGCAAGACAAAAGAGATCAGGATAAGCATCCAAACCCAATAAGCCCCACCAAAACTTGTTGCATAGAACAAAGGAAATGCAGCAAATAATGCAGCTCCGAAAGTGACCAGTGTGGTAAAGGTAAATTCCCATTTTCTGCCCAGGGAATTGACCAGCACTGTTCTTTCAGCTTCTGTTTTGCCAAGTTTGTAAATTAGGGTTTGTCCGCCCTGGACGAACATCAGGAAGACCAGTAGAGCAGCCAGGATGGATATCAGTATCCACCAGTATTGCTGCAATGCGTAATGTGATAGTTCTTCAAACATGATTAATGTCCTCCTTCTTTTGGTCCCTTTTTAATTTGCGTGATCATGATCTTCAGCTCAGCGAGGAAGAGGATGGAAAGGCATATCGCGAACAGCCAGAAAGTGATAATTACTGAAGAGGCTTGGATTTTGGTAGCTGCCGCGATTGTTGGCATCAGGTCCTGGATTACCCAGGGTTGCCTGCCTACTTCTGCCAGGGCCCAGCCGGCCATACCTGCAAGGTAAGTTAAAGGGATGGTCCATAATGCCAGCCAGAGGAACCATCGTCGTTTCTCCAATTTGTCCCGGTAAGAAAAGATGAGGGCGAAAAAGAGTACAAAAAAGAACAATCCGCTTAGTAAAACCATAAGGTGGAATGTGTAAAATGCCAGCGGTACATTAGGGATCAGGTCCCGGGGGTTATCAAAATAACCATATCCA
>JAUXCL010000190.1 GCA_030618905.1 Bacteroidales bacterium
GCATCCTGCATCCTGCATCCTGCATCCTGTATCCTGCATCCTGCATCCTGCATCCTGCATCCTGTATCCTGTATCCTGCATCCTGCATCTGTCAGTAACTTTTTGCTTTATTATCAGATTTAATCAAGCAATTTTTTTATGTTTGTTTTTCATTTCTAAACCGATATAATTATGGATTTAACGACAAAATATTTAGGATTAAACCTTCAAAGCCCGATCATTATTGGGAGCAGCGGATTAACTGATTCTGTGGAGAAGATTGAGCAGCTGGAGAAGTTTGGTGCAGGAGCTGTGGTACTCAAATCTATTTTCGAGGAAGAGATCACCCTGGAATATGAAAAAATGGTTGAAGAAGAATCACCTAACCGTTACAAGGATGATTACCTGGATTATTTTGATTACCGTATCAGGCAGGAAAACCTTGAAAAGTATATCAAGCTGATCACTGAAGCCAAAAGCAAAGTTTCCATCCCGGTAATTGGCAGTATCAATTGCACGACTTCTCACGAGTGGTCATATTTTGCAAAATCACTGCAAAAAGCTGGTGCTGATGCACTTGAGCTAAATGTATTTATCCTGCCTTCAAACCTTGATCTTACGACAGATTTCATTGAAAAAACATATTTTGACATTGTCCGGAAAGTCAAAAAGGAAGTCAGCATCCCCATTGCCATTAAGATGAGTTTCTTTTTCTCCAACCTTGCACATGTGATCAAGAAACTTTCAACAAGTGGTGTTGCAGGCATCATACTTTTCAATCACTTTTACAATCCTGATATTGACATAAATAAACTGGAGGTATTGGCTGCCAATGTATTAAGCACCCCCTCCGAACTTTCAACTTCCCTGCGATGGATAGGCATAATGGCCAACCGGATTGGTTGCGACCTTGCTGCCTCAACAGGTGTCCATGATGGCGCCAGTGTAATTAAGCAAATCCTGGCCGGTGCCGATGCCGTTCAGGTGGTTTCAGCCCTTTACAATAATGGCCCGGAATACCTGGAAACCATGCTCAATGATATCAAAAGCTGGATGCAGGACAAGAAATACGATAAGATCAATGCTTTCAAAGGCATTTTAAGCCAGGAAAAGTATATGAACCCGGCCCTTTTTGAAAGGGTACAGTTTATGAAATATTTCAGTGATAGAAAATAGTCCTTCCAATAGGATCTGATGATAAAAGTCAAAAGACCGACCCTCATCATCGACAGGCAGAAATGCATGTCTAACATCGAAAGGATGGCCCGCAAGGCAAATCAAAGCGGGATCATCTTCAGGCCACATTTTAAAACCCACCAATCCAATATTGTAGCCGAATGGTTCAGGGAATTTGGGGTAGATAAAATTTGTGTTTCATCTGTGGAAATGGCTGCTCATTTTGCTGATCACGGCTGGGATGATATCACTATTGCTTTTCCGCTAAACTTTTCTCAGGTTCAGGAAATCAATGAGCTGGCCGGACGGATTAGCTTAAATGTGCTGGTCGAATCCGTTGAAGCTATCGAACTGCTGAAAGAAAAGATTGACTATGAGATCGGAGTTTTCATCGAAATTGATGACGGTTATCACCGCTCTGGTTTACCTATAACGGATGCATCATCTCCGGGCACCTTAGCAGATCTTATCTCGATAAGCAAAAAGCTGGCTTTTAAAGGATTCCTGGTTCATTCAGGCCAGACATACCATGCCGGCAATCGACAGCAAATCATTGATATTTATGATGATACCCTCAGGGGTTTAGCAAGGCTTAAAAATCGATATGCCACCTCATTTCCCGGGTTGATCCTTAGCATTGGAGACACTCCCTCCTGCAGTATAATGAATGATTTCCAGGGTGTGGATGAGATCAGACCTGGCAATTTTGTGTTTTATGATGTCATGCAATACTATTTGGGTGTGTGTGGTCTCAATGATATTGCTACATGTATTGCCTGTCCTGTGGTTGCCAAAAATGAAAGCCGCTCAGAGATCATCATTTATGGCGGTGCGGTCCACCTTTCCAAAGAAAGTTTATTAAGCAAAAATGCTGTTGCATATTTTGGACTGGTCGTCAATTTTGAGCAGAACGGATGGGGAAAGCCACTGTCTGACACCATTGTGGCATCCTTATCCCAGGAACACGGGATCATTAAAACCACACCTTCGGTTTTCAATGACATCCAGCGGGGTGATACTATTGGCATTTTACCGGTTCACTCATGCCTTAGCAATGACCTTCTAAAGGATCATCATCAGATCATCAATAAAAGATATTAACAATCTCATGCAATTTATCAACTCCATGTTGGCAAATTAAAGCGGATTAGCGCATTGAAATGGGTGCTTTAATGTGTAATTTTGAGACATGGAACAAAACTTATCAAAGCAGCAAGATGATGCCCGCCAGAAACTCAGGAAATCGCCTGTAATCCCGAACTTTTACGAACACGGTAAAGTCCCTCCCCAGGCAATCGATCTTGAAGAAGCCGTTCTGGGCGCCATCATGTTGGAAAAAGATGCCCTGACCTCCGTTATTGACATCCTCAAACCAGAAGTATTTTATAAGGAAGCTCATCAGGTCATTTTCAATGCTATCCATAAGCTTTTTTCCAGGTCAGAACCCGTAGATATCCTCACTGTTACCAACGAATTAAAAAACAGCGGCGAGCTTGAGCTCGTGGGAGGTGCTTATTACATTACCCAGCTTACCAACCGCATTGCTTCTGCTGCGAATGTGGAGTATCATGTGCGCATCATCACCCAGAAGTACATTCAAAGGGAGCTGATCAGGATATCCTCAGATATCATTAAAGATGCATTTGAAGATACCACAGATGTCTTTGACCTGCTGGACAAGGCAGAGCAAAGTCTCTTTTCAGTTAGTGAAAGCAACCTGCGAAGAAATTATGATGATATGCAATCGCTGGTACAGGAAGCCATCCGCGAGATTGAAGCAGCCAGGTCGCAGGATGCCCACCTTCGTGGTGTTCCTTCCGGATTTACCGAAATAGACCGGGTCACTGCCGGCTTCCAACGCTCCGACCTGATCATTCTTGCTTCCAGGCCGGGTATGGGAAAATCTGCCCTGGCGCTTACCATTGCCAGAAATGTTGCCATTGACTTCAACCGGCCGGTGGCCATATTCTCACTTGAGATGTCCTCTATACAGCTGGTCACAAGGCTGATTTCCAGCGAAGTACAGCTTCCTGCTGACAAGCTCAGAAAAGGGGCTCTTGAAAACTATGAATGGGAACAGCTGAATGCCAAGATCAGCAAGCTCATTGAAGCCCCACTTTTTATTGATGATACCCCTGCCCTCACCATCTTTGAATTGAGGGCCAAATGCCGGAGGTTGAAAGCACAGCATAATATAGACTTGATCGTGGTGGATTACCTGCAATTGATGGTTGGACAAGCCGATGGTAAAGGGAATCGTGAGCAGGAAATCAGTCATATCTCCAGGTCTTTGAAAAGCCTGTCAAAGGAGCTCGACGTACCGATCATCGCCCTGTCGCAGCTTAGCCGTGCTGTAGAAACCAGGGGTGGATCCAAGAAACCGATACTGTCCGACCTCAGGGAATCTGGTGCCATTGAGCAGGATGCCGACCTTGTGATGTTTATCTACAGGCCTGAGTATTATAAGATTGATCAGGACGAAGACGGGAACCCAACAGCAGGAGTTGCAGAGATCAGTATTGCCAAGCACAGGAATGGTTCACTTGCAGATATTCCGTTACGATTCATTGGCAAGTTTGCGAAGTTTACGGAACTGGAAACCGGGGCTTACGATCTTCCTCCGGGAGGCGGAGAAGACTTCACCCGCACCATCCCATCAAAGCTGAACGACATGCCCGAAGACAACGTACCATTTTAACCAGTAACATTTTTTCGTTTTTCGTTTTTCGATCTTCGATCAGTATTTACGACCTTCTGAAGATTTCATAGGAACGAAACGTACTGGAATTAGATATTTCTGTTTCATTTCGCCATCTTCCTTGGTAAGTAACAGCAATTCCTGGGCATACAATTCACCCACCGGGATCACCATTTTGCCCCCTTCATGAAGCTGATCAATTAAAGGCCTGGGGACTTCTGTTGGTGCACAGGTAACAATAATGGCATCATATGGGCTATGTTCTTTCCATCCCTTATAGCCATCACCGGTCTTTACAAACACATTTTCATAGCCCAGGTCATCAAGCAATAAGGCCGCTTTTTTCCCTAATGATTCAACTACTTCTATGGAATAAACCGAATCGCATATTTCTCCGAGTACTGCAGCCTGGTAACCTGAGCCCGTACCGATCTCCAATACCTTATCGTAACGGTTCAGGTCCAGTACTTCCGTCATGATGGCCACAATATAGGGCTGGGAAATGGTTTGTCCGCCACCGATGGGAAGTGGATGATCGCTGTAGGACTGGTCGCGGTAATTTTCGGGGACGAAAAGATGACGTGGCACCTTTCTCATTGCTTTCAGGACTTCAGCGTCGCTGATGCCCCTGGACTTGATCTGTGTCCTGACCATATGTTCACGCTGATCCTCGTAATCGCTTTTTTTCATGTCTTGTGCATTGCAATTGCCGAAAAGGAAGATGATCAAATATAAGCATGATATCAGTTTAACCTTTTCAAGAACCGTTCCTGATATTGTTAACATCGCTGTTGTAATTAATTCACACTAAGATAAGAAATTTGAATGAAATTTCAAAATATCGCCTCACCGTTCACCGTTCACCGTTCACTGTTCACTGTTCACTGTTCACGTCTTCAAGACTTCCGTAACCATTTTTGCAGCATCCTCCAGCAGGATAGCAGAATGGACTTTCAAGCCGGATTCGTCGATCAGCTTTTTACCTTCTTCTGCATTGGTAC
>JAUXCL010000034.1 GCA_030618905.1 Bacteroidales bacterium
AAATCTTCCTGGATAGCATATGCACCGGCCTGGGCCATGGTTGTAAACGCAATAGAAGTTCCTGTTGAGATCTCTTCAGAAACACTTACATTGTAAACGGCATATTTCATATCCTGTGCAAACACAGTATCCAGGTTAAAAATGCTATTGTTAATGGTCACATCAAGAGAAGCACTGCTCAGATTACCGTTAGCATTCAGCGCATCGCTATGGCCATTATTGACAAGCGGTATCATGATATCAGCAGTTTCCCCTGGATCCAGTCTGCCATTATTATTACCCGTCTGGCTATCATCGACAAAGATCTCACCAAAAGAAAGAACAGGTGCATTAAGGGTAATGATAAATGATGAATTCCAGGTCTCTTTGGTGTTGTCCTCAATACTCAGGTCAAAAGAAACATTTGCCTGATCGGGAATTGAATCAGCAACAGTAAAAGCATAAGCTTCCAATTGTGTGATGGCAGTTTGTACAGGAATGGTTCCCCATTCTTCATAATCATCCGTGATGATTACAAGATCACTTTCAGTGCTTAATGTTGCAGCAACTGATATAGCATCTTCTGATCCGATATTTTCAAGCTCTACATCCAGGTGAACTGATTCACTGTAATCAGCCTGTCCATTACCATTGCCCGATGTCTGGTCTGCAATAGTATAATCGCTCATGATCATATAAGGTCCGTCCGGATTCTGAACCATAACGGTACCGAAAAATGGCTGGGCATTTTGTTTGGTAACCACGATATCGGCCTCACCGGGTATGGTGAAAGGATCAAGTTCAATGATGGCAATCCCACTGGCATCAGCCAGTGCAGCTCCATGAAGCACAGCATCCCTGGAGATGGCTGCATAGGCATATGGTTCTGTGGTGATAGTAAAGGATGTTGTACCCAGAGGCATCAGGGGGTCATAAGTGACTGACAATGCCGGTGGCTCAGCAAAATAAATCATCAGGGACGGGTCGCCCATCAAACAATAAATCTCCCAGTAATACTCAGCTGAACCGGGTGATCCTTCGGTTACCGCAAGATTTCCGGCAAACACCATCTGGTATTGGGTAGTGTAAAAGTCTTCGAAAGCCTCTCCATGATCATGGAAAGTCCTGTCATAATATCCCAATGTAGTTTCTTCATAGGCAGGAGGATCTTCAGTGATGGGGCCCACCCCTACGCCAAAGTAATAATCCTCATCCCAGTAAGTGCTGTTGGTACCGCCAATATATCCAAGGGCTCCTTTATTCTCCGCCCTGAGCAGAGCTTCTCCAAAACAAGCATCTGAATTAAATGCATTGGATGAACAACAATTACCAACGAGAAGGGAGTATTTATCCTGGTTCTGCAAAGCCGGAATATGGGATATGTTAAATGAAGGATCGCCCCACCCGGAGGCGCTGCAATGGGCAGTGTAATTGCCAAATCCAACACCATCACTGACATGCTGCCTGATATCTGCTGCATGGCTCCCCGATTCAGGGTACAAATACACATGGGAAGTGAGTCCGTGTGCGGCATTGAAATAGTTTTCAGTACCATAATTGATTTGCCCATTACCCCAGTCGCTTGCGTAAGTCCCGTCCATGCCGGAGACAAGAAGGACCTCATTCAGGAATGAAGGATCAGGCATCTCGTACTTTTCGTATTGCAGGGTTTTATCAATCTGCGGTTGCAGCTGATCTGTAGTTTGCGCAGAAAAGCGGCCATAATAGATCTCCGGGAAATAATCACCCGTAAACTCACAATAATCCAGATCAGTAATGTGATAACCGGCATCCCCGTCAAAGGCGGGTATCTGGTCATCATCCCCAACAAACAATACAAATGATGGTGCAGGGTCTTCTGGTGTACCGGCCTGGTACAGGCCTTCAATATATGCTTTGATGGAGGTCGTTGTATTTCCAACCGCCGGATTGTCAGTATAGGCTTCAATAACGGTAAATCCCTTAATGGTCTTCCATTCAATGAAAGGCTGCAATTGATCCGTAAACATAGGGTCAGCAATGATTACATATTTGATGGGATATGTGGTGATGGTATCCCTGCTGGCAGGACTGGCAGCTTTGTAATTGATAAAATGCATGCCCAGAGATTTATAATAGGGGCCGGAGTTCTTTAACTTTTCTTCAATTGTCAGTTGAATATCAGCGCCTTCAAATGTCACTTCAACTTCAATATTGTCATATACCCTGAGGGTATGTGTTACCGGATTATATTGCACAGGTGAGATGTCCAGGCGGGCTATTCTCAGCCCCCTCATCATGCCAAGAACCTCAACAGAAGCAAGCTTTTCAAAATAAAACATGTCTTTGGCATAAATGGCTTCATCAAAGAAAAATTCTTGTGGATAGCCATCTTTAACCAATGGAGGTTGGTCAGGGAACAATGGAGCATGTATGCCCATATCATTTAAACTGATCTCCCTGAATGTTGAAGAAAGAATACTGACTTTTGGAGTAGCCCCCATAGGGATTTCAATCAGCTGCCTGTTGACCGGAAGCTTAGGGCTGCCCAAAAACTCCGTAGATGAATAGCCGGGAATGATCAATTCAGTAAATACCTGGCCTTCAACATCTACTTTAATGGTTTTGATAAGACTCAGATGATTGGCAACGATTAATTTGTGGTATGTATTTTCAAGTACGGTGGTACGGCTGTTTTCAGTTGAAACTTTTATATCCTTTGCGAATATGAAACTTGTAACATGAAGGAAAGCGATGGCTATAATTATAGCTCTGATCTTGATAAAAAGATGTTTGTCCATAGGATGATAGTTAAACGAAAAATCGATTTTTAATAGCAGCTTCTGTGATTTAGCATGCAAATATACAATATTCACAGTTTATACAATAGTTAATAAACAAATAAATATACATTTCTACATATAAATGCTATCTAATGTTTCAGACAATGGTGAAGTGGGAATAGTTGCCTTAGTCCGGTTATTGCAATCTTATATGCATAAATTTCTTTGAGATTTGCCTGACAGGGTAGGAAGCAGCCAGGTATCCTATGATGCAAACTGTTAATAAAACATAAATAAAGTCGGTGAAATGCATTACAACAGGATAGGCTTCAATGATAAACGATCCGTCACCCCCGCCAAGTGAGATGAGTCCAAATTTTTGCTGAAGGAAGCATAACAGGGCCCCCATTGATAAACCAAGGATACCACCAATAAAAGAAACCATCATGCCTTCGAACAGGAATATCCTTTTGATCAACCGGTTATTGGCTCCCATGCTATGTAAAACTGCGATGTCTTTTTTCTTGTCAATGATCAGCATGGTCAAGGAGCCAATGACATTAAATGCCGCCACGATCAGGATAAAAGTGAGGATGAAGAAGATGGCCCATTTTTCTGTCCTCATGATTTTGTAGAGCAATTCCTGTTGCTGAAAACGGTTCTTAACATTGAATTCCCGGCCAACAATGCTGCTGATTTGCGTCTGCATATCATCGACATCTACTGATGGGTCCAATAGTAATTCAATAGAAGTGACTTCGGTATTGTACTCAAATAATGACCTTGCAAAATCGATGGGGACGATCACATATTTAAGGTCAAATTCCTGGTGTAATGAAATGATGCCCGAGGGGATGATATTTTTACTATTGAAAGCATCGTTAAGGTTGATCCCGGCCGGACTGGCCGATCTGCTTGGCACATATACTGTTATGGGACCTGTATTGCCTGAGAGATAAAAGCCGAGATGATAGGCCACTCCCGCACCCATTACCGCAAAATTCATATCCCCCTCCCGGAGGATAAACTTACCATCAATGATCATAGAATCCAGGTCAGTCATTTCCCTGTACCCATCACCAACACCTTTCAGGTAAATTATATACTGACGTGAATTATGTTTTAGCAGGGCATTGTCTTCAACAATTTCGGTGAAGTAAACCACCCCATCCAGGTTCCTGATGCTTTCGGCATTGATATCTTCCGGGAAGAAGGTTTTACCCTCTTTTGCGGTGATTTCAAGATCAGGATTATAGGTATTAAACAGTGAAACAATAAGGCCTTCAAAGCCATTGAAAACTGAAAGGACAACGATAAGGGCCATTGTACCAATGCTTATCCCTACAATAGAAATCCCGGAAATGATATTAATAATGTTGTAGGATTTCTTTGATAAAAGATACCTCTTGGCGATATACCATGCAAAATTCAAACCGGGACTTATTCGTTTAGCAGATTTTCAATGTTCTCAATATAATCCAGTGAATCATCCTCAAAAAATTCAAGGTCAGGAACGCCCTTTAACTGGTGCCTGATCCTGGCAGCAAGACGGTACCTGATCTCCTTCTTCCCCTTATTAATAACGTCAATCAATTCAGGTTTGCTTTCACTTGCAAAGATGCTCAGGAATACCCTGGCGATGGATAAATCGCGAGTGACATTCACCTTGGTGACCGTGATCATTGCCCCTGAATAAGCACCATGACTTTCACGCAGAAAAAAATCACCCAGCTCCCGCTGCAGTAATCTGGAAACTTTTAATTGTCGTTGGGATGCCATGTACAATTCAAATTAGATGCTTCTATCTACAAATGTAAACTATTTTCAAGAGAACAGGACGATCTCTTAATGGAATGGATCGGGCAAAAGCTGCAGGTCTTGCAGATGATAAACAAAAACATTTTGCACTTTTCTATTTCCCCTCATGATGGCCAGGGTATCTAAAGGTGTGATCTCACGAAAGTAGGCGGAATAAAGTTCTTCCGGATCTTTATAATCCCTGCTCAGGCTGATGTAAATGGCGTCCATCCCGAGATAAAAACCTCCTCTCGCCTGATTGATCCAGGCGTATTTATGAATGCTTGAAAGCTCACCAATAGCCAGAACATAGGTATCATTAGGATAGGCCACATAATAATCCAGATTAGCAGCGGGGAACCAGCGATGGGCAATGATGGGCAAATTGAACGGCAATTTTTGTTCTCCCAATTGCTTCCATCCATACATATCCAGTGACACATCATTCTTTCCGAGATTTCTTGGATCTTCTGAATAATCATAAAACAGCCACCCGGATTTGATCTGCCCGGCTCCTAAAATAACAACAATAAGCAGGATAGACAGGGAGAGTTGTATCCAGACCGGGATCACTTTCTCATTTTGGGACTGCTTCACGCGGTCTGCAATAAATGCAGCCGCAACGATGATCAATCCAAGATATCCGGGGGCAGACCAATGAGGTAATGTTCCCCTGAACAAGGACAGGAAAAGAAAAGTTAAGATCAGTGGAAGGCTTATCCAAAGAAGAAACTTTGTCTTTTTAGCGGAGAAGTTTCTTTTATGCCGGATAACACTCCAGAGCGCAATGAGGATGATTGCCACATTGAAAGGATTATTATACAGGATTTGTCCCATCAATTCTCTGAAGAAATTATCCGGTTTAATCCCGGATTCAAACAAGTTGGCCCTGCCTCCCTGGTAGGTAAAGCTGATCCAGTCATTGTCAATATTCCAAAGAATAACCGGCAGAAAACACAAGATAGAAACGGCCAGGGCCATATACAAAGCTCCCTTTTTAAACCATTGGCGCTCATACAGGAGCAAATAAGCGATCACGCCAAACCAGAGGTAGATGCTGGTATATTTGGAAAGCATCCCCAGGCCAATGCTCACGCCGGCAAGGATCAAATACAAATTTGTCTGATGAGGCCTTGCATCGCCAAAAAAGACAATGCTAAAGAAATATATGCTGAGCAACCAGAATAAAAGCTGGGGAGTATCCGGCAATATAAAAGTGCCGGCTATGAGAAAGCAATATATGGATGCCGTATATAAAAATGCTGCATAAAGCCCCGTAAGATGATTCTTTAATTTAGCACCTATTTTGAAAATAATCCATGTGTTAAGCGTACCAAAGACTATTGACGCCAGCCTCAGGAAGAACTCATGTTCCCATAACAAATCAAGTGTAAAAATTTGAATGACCCAGCCTACCATTGGTGGATGATCGAAATGGCTCAGCTCAGGATATAAAGCATAGGTCCAATAGTAAACCTCATCATTTCCAAGCTCAAGAAAACCAGCCAGGAATCCACGAATAGCTGCTGAGCTAATTAGCAGTATTATCAATATTTTTTGAATGCCGCGATCGGATAGTTTATCCACCTGCTTGATTGATTTAATTGCGTATCCGTCTTCTCAAAAATAGAAAGATTAACAAAAATAACACAGAAAAGCCAATTATTCTAAGAATCCAGGTCGACAACACTGCGATTTCTGCCTTATCCATTTTCCAGGGGTTATTTCCATCGTAACGGATCACCGGGTTAAGGTAAAAAACTGTACTATTGCTGAAAGTAATCTCCACCCTGATATAGGTATCTTCCGGAGAAAAGATATAGAGGACAGAGTTCTTGTTCTCCACCGCATGCTTAACTTTTCCTCCCTGCCCGATAAAGCGCATCATTTCCGGTGCCCTGTCAACCCGAACCAGCAGGGTATCGCCGGAAAGCTTGACCGATTCCAGCAAAGGGACATCCAGGATCCGATCCCTTTTTTCATCAAAGGAATGTTTGCCCGGAACCCGGAAATCAACACCAAAGGCAGCTCCTTTTGCCAATGCCTGGATAATGGAAGTCCCATCCAGGGAAGGGGAATGGATCATTGTACATAGATTGCCCACATCATCCGATCTGAACACATTATGGGAATCGTCATTGCCCATAATAGTCACCATCCTGCCTGCGGAAAGTGCAGCATCCCAATGCGCAATAGAATTCCCGAATCCATTCAGGACCTCCTGTCCGGTATAATTAGTCAGGTATTGCATATCCTCCGTGGAATATCCATTTCGCATCCTGGGGTGTGCAATATAAACCAGTTCATTGTCTTTACTCAGCAGGTCAAGGATATGCTGTTTATGGTGGACAGTTTGAAAGATCGGATAGTCAGTCCACAAGACTTTCCTGGCTCCAACCAGAACCTGGTGATTTTTCCGGATGCCATAACCATGCTCGTATACCGGAATATATGATTTCTTCCCAATGCCATATTTACTGATCTTCTGGTAATCAGAAATGGCTTTAACATCATAGGTCATATAGTTGTATACGCTATCAATTGCTTCATTTGAGTTTTTACGGCCATCTGTGAGGCCGAGCCAGGAATAAGACTGGACCTGAAAGTTAGACTTCTTCCATTGTGGATTATTTATGGCCTGATATGGGTTAAATAAGTGATCACCTTGAAACGCCTGTGGCTCCGGGAAATGATAAATGGGACAAAGCAAATACTCGATACCCACAACCATAAACACGGCAATAATGAAATAGATCATCAATCTTAATACAAACTTTAACAAGCCCACAATTAATTTTCCCATAAAAACATCATTTTAGAAGTCCAAATTATTGATACAAGCGGCAAAATTAATGGTTTTCTGTCATCTAAAGGGAATTCTTGCAGAACTTGTGCTAAATAATGAAACGTAATGCGTTTACTTTTCGTTAAACGAGGAAACTTAAATCTTCTTATAAATTATAATCTGGCGCAAATGGATTCATTCAAGATTTTCATCGTTGAAGATGATAGACTTTATGGACAAGCATTGAATTATTATCTCTCTCTAAATCCCGACAATGAAGTGCATTGGTTTCAAACCGGCACAGAATGCCTTGAACATCTTTCAAAAAATCCCTCATTAATATCTTTAGATTACGGTTTACCAGATCTGGAAGGTATGGAAGTTTTTAAAAAGATCAAAGCATATAATGCAGATATACCTGTGGTCATCGTTTCAGGCCAGGAGGATATCAAAACTGCTGTTGAACTTTTGAAAGAAGGGGCCTTCGATTATTTTGTGAAAGATGAAAACACCAAGGAAAAGCTATGGAAGTCGGTGAAATACATCAAGGAAGCCCGAAAGCGAAAGGCAGGTTCAAATGTTCAGGGCTTGAAAAGAACTAATGGTGTGGATGCTTCCAAGATAATTCAGGGCAACAGCCCTGCTGTCAAACAGGTTTTCGACCTCATAGATAAAGCCAGTAAAACCAATATCTCAGTTTCCCTTTTCGGTGAAACAGGGACAGGGAAAGACCTGGTAGCAAATGCGATACATAATCTTTCAGTCAGAAAGGGCCATTCTTTTGTGGCGATCAATGTATCCGCCATTCCCCAGGAGTTGATTGAAAGTGAACTATTCGGTTATGAGCGTGGTGCTTTTACCGGGGCAAATGGTCGTAAGATTGGGAAATTCGAGCTTGCCGACAAAGGGACCCTGTTTTTAGATGAGATTGCAGAAATGGACCTCAATTTGCAATCAAAACTGCTCAGGGTGTTACAGGAAAAGGAACTCACCCGTGTGGGGGGTAATCAAATCATCAAATTTGATGTCCGCTTGATTGTGGCCACAAATAAAAACCTTGCTGAGGAAGTCAGAAGTGGTAATTTCAGGGAAGACTTGTATTATCGTCTATTGGGATTGCCTATAGAGATACCCCCATTGAGAAACAGGGGTAATGATATACTGATCCTGGCAAAACACTTCATGAATGATTTTTGCAAGGATAACAATTTCAAAGCCAAGAGCTTCTCAAGAGATGCCATGAATAAGCTGATGAAGTATCCATACCCGGGAAATGTCAGGGAGCTGAAAGCTGTCGTTGAACTGTCAGCAGTAATGACCAATAATGACATTATCGACAGGCGGGATATCAGGTTCAATTCAACCGATTTGACCTCTGATTTCCTGAATACTGAAGATACATTGAGGGGATACACACAAAAGATCATCAAGTTTTACCTTCAGAAATATCATGATGATGTTGCCCTTGTAGCTGGCAAGCTAAACATGGGTAAATCAACGATATACAGGATGTTGAAAAATGAGGAGATCTAAGTAAATGTAAATATACATATGAGTGAGAATAATTTATATAACCTGTCAGGACTAATGGAATTTGTGGAAGATGACAAGGAGCAGATAGTGTTCCTGGTTTCCATTTTCCTGGAAGATGTGCCCGGGATGCTGAAGGATCTGAATCAGGCCCATCGGTCAGGAGACCTGGAAAAGATGAAATTTTTCTCCCATAAGCTTAAGTCCTCTGTCGACCTGTTCAAAGTCGACACAATCCATACTGAAATACGCGGCATTGAACAATATGCTAAGTCAGGGATAAACCTGGTTCAGATTGATCCCTTGATTGAAAAGACCAATACCGTACTGGAAACAGTTATGGATGGATTAAGAAAGGAATTCTCACTGTAAGTCCTGAAAACAGATTGCCGCAGCTACAAAGGAATATTTCCGTGCTTTTTAGGTGGGTTGACCTTGCTTTTGTTCTGTGTCATCTCCAGCGCCTGGATCAATTTGAACCTGGTTTGCCTGGGATATATAATCTCATCAACATAGCCTAGTTCTGCAGCTTTGTAAGGACTCGCAAAAGTATTTTTATAATTTTCAACGGCTTTTTCCCTGTCTTTATCAGACAGCCTGTCACGGAAAATGATATTGATGGCTCCCGCTGCTCCCATGACCGCAATTTCAGCTGTCGGGTAAGCAAGGTTAATGTCTGCCCCGATATGCTTGCTCGACATCACATCATAGGCGCCACCATAAGCCTTTCTGGTAATCAAAGTGATCTTTGGAACTGTAGCTTCAGAGAAAGCATAGAGCAGTTTGGCGCCATGCTTGATGATCCCGCCAAATTCCTGGTTAGTGCCCGGGAGAAAACCCGGTACATCCACAAAGGTGATCAGGGGAATATTAAAGGCATCACAGAACCTGACAAAACGGGCACCCTTAAGGGATGAATTGATATCCAATACACCGGCCAGGTGTCCGGGCTGGTTGGCAACGATACCCACGGGTTTGCCATCCATACGTGCAAAGCCCACGATGATATTTTCAGCATAATGGGGCTGGACTTCAAGGAAATTGTTATTATCCACCACCGTCTCAATAATGGCATGCATATCATAAGGCTTATTGGGATCATCCGGAACAAGGGTCTGCAAAGATTCATCTTCCCGGTGTATATCATCTGTATTCGGTTTCACCGGGGGATCTTCCATATTATTAGAAGGTAAATAGCTCAGCAATTCCCTGATCATCATCATGGCCATCTCATCATTTTCGGCTATGAAATGAGCAACACCACTTTTAGCGTTATGGGTCATCGCACCACCCAGTTCTTCCTTGGTAACTTCTTCGTGGGTAACAGTTTTGATAACATCAGGACCGGTAACAAACATATAGCTGGATTCCTTGACCATCATAATGAAGTCAGTTATGGCCGGTGAATACACAGCTCCTCCTGCACAGGGCCCAAGAATGGCAGATATTTGCGGGATGACACCTGAGCTCATCACATTGCGGTAAAAAATATCCGCATATCCTCCCAGGCTTTCCACGCCTTCCTGTATCCTGGCACCACCGGAATCATTTAATCCAACAATGGGTGCTCCCATTTTCATGGCCAGGTCCATGATCTTGACAATCTTTTCGGCATTAGCGCCACTTAAGGTTCCTCCAAAGACCGTAAAATCCTGGGCAAACACATAGGTTAAGCGGCCATCGATCTTGCCATAACCATTCACCACACCATCACCAGGGATCTTGTTCTCTTCCATGCCAAAATCAGCACAGCGGTGGGTGACAAATTTATCTATTTCAACAAATGTACCCGGGTCCATCAGCATATTTACCCTTTCACGCGCCGTTCTTCTACCTGCCTTATGCTGCCTTTCAATTCTTTCCTTGCCACCCCCGAGTTCGGCTTCCCTGCTTTTATCTTCAAATGCTTTTAATTTCTCTTTTATTGACATAATCCAGTGATTAAAATAATATTAAGTAAATGGATTAGATGTGTTCACTCAATTATAATTAAAGGCTGGTGAGCGGAAACTATATCACCGGCTTTAACCTTAACATCTATGATTAACCTGTCTTTTTTAACTTTATATTCGCTTTCCATCTTCATGGCAGATACGATGATCACCGTATCCCCTGCCTTCACTTTATCACCTTTCCTGACCAGGACCTTAACAATTTTACCCGGCATCGGAGATGATATTATGGTTTCTTCCAGCGTATCGTCCTTCCTCCGGCTCATCAGGTATTTGCTCTCCGCGTCTACGACCTGTATATCATAAGACCTGGTATAAGTGTTCACCAGGTAATTCTTATGTTCAACTTCAATCAGTTCAATATTGTGTGATTTATTATCAATAATAATTGAAAATACCCCATCCTCAACCATGGCGACATTGGCTTCATACCTTTTGCCATCGATAGAGAGAATCACCTTGTCACCATCTCTGCTGAGTAGTTCAATCTCTGTGTTGCGGTCATCTATTTTAATTTCCATATGGGTAGATTGATAATCGTGTCTTTCAAAACATCTTTAAATTCGTCGTACGCTCATCCTGCGGCCACAATTCTTCCAATTACTCAGTCCATTACCGGATATAGCACGGGCTTCGAGCTGTTCCATTTTATATGTATAATCCATAAAAGCGGCGATAATGGCTACATCTTCCATTTTTCTATCCCGTTTTTTTGATCCCATTAAAAATTCCTTATTTTTTTCAATGAAATGCGTATTGTATTTCCCTTTCACAAAGTCAGGACATTCCATGATCCTTCCCAGGAAGCTGATGGAGGTTTTCACCCCTGTTATTTTATAAGCATACAAAGCTCTTTTCATCCTGTTGATGGCTTCTTTCCTGGTCTTTGCCCAAACGATAAGCTTGGAGATCAGGGGGTCGTAATGCATGGGGATCTCATACCCTTCATACACATAACCATCATGACGTATACCAAGTCCCAGGGGCTCAGTAATATGCTTGATCACACCCGGGCTGGGCATGAAATTATTATCGGGATCCTCTGCATAAATCCTGCACTCTATGGCATGACCGAATTGCTTCAGATCACCTTGTTTGATTTCCAGTTTCTGTCCACTGGCTATTTTAATCTGCTCTTTCACAAGGTCCACGCCAACGACTCTTTCTGTAATGGGGTGCTCAACCTGCAAGCGCGTATTCATTTCCAGGAAATAATAATTAAGCTTATCATCCACAATAAATTCAATGGTACCTGCACCCGAATAATTCACGGCCTTTGCTGCGGCTACCGCAAAGTTGCCCATTTCTTCCCGAAGCTTTGGTTTCATGATAGGCGATGGGGTTTCTTCGATGACTTTCTGGTGTCTTCTTTGAACGGAGCATTCCCTTTCAAAAAGATGGATGGTATTGCCGAAATTATCGGCAAGGATCTGAAATTCTATATGGTGTGGAGACTCAATATACTTTTCTATGTAGATGGAATCGTCTCCAAATGCAGCCCTGGCTTCTGACTGGGCAGCACGGATGGCACCCATGATCTCTTTCTCCTCATTGACCAGGCGCATCCCTTTTCCACCGCCTCCGGCAGAAGCTTTGACCATGACGGGGTACCCAATCCCTTTTGCCAATTCCAAAACCTTTTTCTTGTTGCTGATCTTTTCTGTGCCCGGAACAATAGGAACACCTGCATCGATCATGGTTTTTCTGGCAGTGATCTTATCGCCCATGGTCATGATGGCATGTGCTGAAGGGCCAATAAATATGATCCCCTCTTTTTTACATCGCTCGGAAAAAGCTGCATTTTCGGATAGGAAGCCATATCCGGGATGGATGGCATCAGCACCGGAACGCCTGGCAACATCGATGATTTTATTGACATTGAGGTAGCTTTCGTTGGAAGGGGAAGGGCCGATAAAGTATGCTTCATCGGCATACCTCACATGCATTGCGGTTCTGTCAGCCTCGGAATAAACAGCCACTGAAGTGATTCCCATTTCCCGGCATGAGCGCATGACCCTGACCGCAATCTCCCCCCTGTTCGCTACCAGAACTTTCTTGATCATATTTTATTCTTTTCTTTTCTTTTCTGAATATAAATAAAGCCTCAAATATCAAGGGGATTGATATTAAAGGCAAAATTCCTGAAATGTAAAAATACTGTTTTTTAATGACAACAAGCTATCTAGTCTTTAATGCATCTGACGGCATATCCTGCTGCATTATTCGTCCTGAATCTATAGATCAGGTCATTATCTGAAAACAGGAGGCGATACCATGCGCTGATTCCGCTGTGTTCAGAGGAGGTCCAGTAATAACCATAGGTGCCAAGGTAACCAAAATCGCCACCACTATCGCGCCGGCCTCCGAGTAAAGCGTTAAATTCGGTATTTCCGCCTTTCTTAAGCTGAGCTCCCTGGCTGCTGCCTCTCCAATATAGCTTCTCCACTTCAGCGTTAGACATACCCAGGTTCATTTCAAGCTGTTTCCAGTCTGCATCGGCAGGCAGATGCCATCCGGCAGGACATGCACTGATGGCACTCTGCCAATTATATAAACGGCCATATTTCCTGCAATTTGCATCAGCATTCTCATAGCACCAGGATCCTGCACCAGCATTATAATTAAGGTTTCCAGCCATCCAGGTCTGAATACCAATACTTATTACCGCATAAGTTTGATCATCTCTTGCATCGGTGAAAGTGTTTTTGGACACCATTGGTGGTTCCTCTTCAACCGGCACATCAGGAGGAGTTATAACAGCCACTGCCGGTTCTGTTTTCACCACAGAAGGCCGTTTCCCGGGAGCCTGGATCCGCATTTCCACAAAATTCACAAAAAGATGTGTTTCCTGATTTTCATGTATGGCCACAGTATCAAATAAAGCTTCACCCTGCCAGTGAAAAGAAACTGAATACATGCCGATGGCCAGGTCTTCAGCCTTCCAGACATTTTCATTTTTTTCAATTTCCACATTCAGCCAGGGTATCTTTACGACAATGTCAAAAGGAACTGATTGTATGACCAGGGCTCCGGTTTTTAAATCCAGGTTATGCTCATGCCGCTCACCTTCCTGGATAATCTTGACATCAGGGATATTGACATTCACCTGAAAGATAAGCACCTCTCCGGCCCTGACCGTAACTTTTTCTTCTTGAGAAGTAAAACCGGGTTTCTCCGCTTTGATAAGATATACTCCGGGGGTCAGGTCGTTAAGGACCATTCCATTGAGTTCACTGGTGGTCTCAGCAATAAACTGTCCGTTGATAAAAATGGAAATGCCCGGGTCGGCTTCGACCTGGATATGTCCTTTGTCCTGACTAATAGCGGGAATACAATACAGGAGTATAATTGCAATAAATAACAATTTACGCATATTATAAGGATTTTGGGTTTAAAAACAGTATATAAATATACCAATATGTTTTTACTTATATTTTGTCAGGATGTTACATTACAGGACATAAAACATTGAAGATTATGAGTTTCCAAACATTGTAATTTTTTTCTTATTACACTTAAAACCCTATATTAATAATTATTATTTTTATCATTAGCAAAAATCCAGGGCATAAATTAAAATGAGAAAGTTTACGAAATACATTTTCCATCCCGGGTTTCTTCTGGGATTATATCTTGCTTTGGCCATATTCACAGGTATCCAGCAATACGTCAAAACCCAGCAAGTAGATGAACGCTACACCCGGTACAATAACTACGTCATTTTCAAACAGTCCTATGCTCATCTCATGGCTGGTGAAAACCTTTACCAGGCCTATCCGGAGGAATATTGGGATTTGTACAAATACACACCAACATTTGCCGTGTTTTTTGGCATCTTCGCATTGCTGCCGGATCCATTAGGGTTGGTTTTGTGGAGCCTGGTCAATGTCATGGTGTTATTTTTTGCCATCAGATCACTTCCGAATTTAAGTGAGCGATCACGGGCTTTCATCCTGTTGTATATCTGTGTTGAGCTGGTAACCTCTATTCAGAACCTTCAAACCAATGCCCTGCTCACCGGGTTGATCATTCTGGGATTCAGTCATCTCGAAAAACGTAGTTATCTGAAGGCCACCCTATTTATCATTTTAAGTGCTTTTATCAAGGTATTTGGCATTTTTGCCATCGTGCTGTACCTTTTTTATCCTAAAAAGTACAGCTTGCTCGCCTACTCAGTATTATGGGGGCTGGTCCTGTTTTTCCTCCCTGTCATCCTTGTTGGTTTTTCCGGCTTAATTCAGCAGTACCAGGAGTGGCTGGCTTTATTGTGGGATGATCAATCAAAAAATATCGGTTTTTCAGTTTCCACCTGGCTGTATTCCTGGTATGGTATTGCAGCGCCAAAAATGCTCGTCGCCCTTACAGGGCTTGCCATATTTTCCATTCCATTGATCCGGGTAGATGCGTATCAACAATATCAATTCAGGTTGATGACCCTTGCCTCTATATTGATATGGCTGGTTATCTTCAACCACATGGCAGAATCGCCCACTTTCATTATTGCTGTTACCGGTGTAGCCGTATGGTTTAGTGCAAGAAAAAGGGATACAGCAGGCATTGTATTGTTGGTCCTGGTTTTTCTGCTAAGCTGTCTGTCCTTAACCGACCTTGTCCCAAGGGAATTCCGTACAGCTATCGTCATACCGTATGCTATAAAGGCAGCGCCTTGTATATTTGTATGGTTGCTGTTGGTGCTGGAGATGAGTATTGACAGGATGAGAAAGGTTAGTGGCTAGTGTAACTGGATGCCATGCTACGACTCGGCTCCGCACCATAAAAAAGACACCCTGCTGTCATCCCGAGCGGAGTCGAGGGACGTCCGGAGCATAGCAGAGACGGGGCAACTTATTATTCTGCACCAGGCTCTCTAATTTCAATGCTGGCACATGCTTAATAACGGCTATTACCGATTGATCCCAAATCTATTATTTCTTTAGAGTAATTTTCAAGTCAAAATTGTATAACCTAAATTGTAAATACAGAATTGTATATAAAAAATAATGCCGCTC
>JAUXCL010000152.1 GCA_030618905.1 Bacteroidales bacterium
AAACCTGGTTCGCATACTCAGGTCCATACCTGATCACATCGAAATAGCGATGGAACTCAAAACCAAGCTCAACCCTCCTTTCATGCCTGATTGCATTTCTGATCTGTACCTGTCCCCCACCTTCTACCGGGGGGAGCAATCCCGGGGGTATATTACCGTAACCGGGTAATTTATCATCGTACAAGTAAGATTCCCGGGCCCGTGTACGGACCAAATTCACATAATTGACTGCCGCTCCGGAATTTCCTCCTTCATTCAATGCTTCAGCCAGCATCAACAGGACATCTGCATACCTGATAAAGACATAATTTAACTGCCCATCAGCTTTTAACTCCAATGGTACTTCCGATTGGGGTTGTAAATATTTTTTCTGCATGTATCCGGTGGGAGACCATTCAGGGTCATACATCACCGTATCATTAAACCAGGTCTGCCCTGCCCGTCCAATGGTATAATCCAAACGGGGATCATATACACTGTCTGTAGTCATCTCAAACTCATCAACAAAGTTTTGTGTGGGTACATCAAAACCATAGCCATTTTCAGCCCTGGGGGCAAACCATTGGTTGAGGCGGTTGCCAAGCCATGGGTTCTGGCCTGATAAGTGCTGCACGGCAAAAATGATCTCAGGGTTGTCTTTGCTCGTGTATTCAAAATTATAACGGTACACTTTTTCCAACTCAAACAATTGTATTTCCTCGACCTGTCGCAGCGCTGCTTCTGCCTTTCCCCAATCTTCCACGAACAGATACATCTTTCCCAATAAGGCCAGTGCGGCATATTTACCAGCTCTTCCCAAATCTGCACCCGTGAATGATTCAGGCAGTCTCGCAGCCGCATCGATCAAGTCAGGAATGATCACTTCCGTTTGTATTTGGTATATTGGCGTTGCAGCTTTCTGCATTTCCTGTGGCGTCGGAGTCGTCACGTGTACCGGTATATCACCATATATATTGGTAAGCCAATAATAAAAATAGGCCCGAAGGAATTTAGCTTCACCAATGATCTGGCTCTTCCGTTCTTCATCCATATTGATTCCATCGATATTATCCAGGAGTTTATTCACCCGGGAAACTCCTTCATAGTAGATAGACCATACCGTTTCCAGGTTACCATTGTCAGTACTTACATTAAAATCGTCGATCAACCCGATATCTGCCTGGTCACCCGCAATACCGCCTTTGGCAGCATCGTCAGAAGCGATATCCCCAAAGACCCAGATGCGATTATCGGCAACAGCAAATGTCAGGATATTATAAGCACCTGTCAGGAAAAGTTCTGCATCCTCAGCAGATTCAAATGACTGTTGATCGGAACGCTGTCCTTTCAGTTCCTCATTCAGGAACTTCTCACAGCGCGGAAAAAGAAAAACGGTGAGAGTCACCAGGATAGCAAGTATATATTTTTTGTTTTTCATGATCTTTGAATATGCACATTAAAAATTCAAATTGATACCCAGTGTGTATATTCTGGGAGTAGGATAAGTTCCCCAGTCGATCCCGGCAGCAAGGTCAACATTCTTGACTGTTTCCCCGGCCAGGTTATTACTTTCATACATTTCAGGATCCAGGCCAGGATATTTAGTAAAGGTAAGCAGGTTTTGAGCACTGAAATAAAGCCGGACACTGGTAAGTGCGGAGCCTTCTTTCATGTTAAAGTTATAACCCACAGTAAGGTTCTTAAGGCGGCAATAACTTGCCGGTTCAAGAAAGCGTGTTGAAGCTTTTTTGTTGTTGGAAGCTCCATCCCAGGACACCCTGGGATATTCATCCGTTGACCCATCACCTGTCCAATGGTTATCATAGATTCGTTTGGTCACGTTAAAGCCCCTGTAAAAGCCTTCTATATCATGGTTCACCTGCATATAATATTCATTACCATAAACACCCTGGAAGAATAATGAAAGCTCGAAACCTTTCCATGAAAAATTACCGGTCAGGCCATAGGTGAATTTTGGCAAAGGGCTGCCCACATGTGTTCTGTCATTTTCATCGATTTTTCCATCTCCGTTCTGGTCCTTGAATTTGACATCCCCGGGTTCTATATTCGGTCCCTGGTATGCATGAGTAAAGATATCAAACTCATTCTGGAAGATGCCTTCCATTTCATAAAGATAAAAGGAGCCAATGGATTGCCCTTCCTCTGTCAGGGTGGCAAAGACACCACTATCTACCCTTCCGGCGCCAATTGGACGCCCCCCGCTCAATTTAAGGACCTTATTATATAAGGTAGCGAAGTTGCCTCCAACCTCGTAATTGAAGTTCCCTTTCTTTTCTCTCCAGAAAAGCTCGAATTCAAAGCCCCGGTTAATCACCTCTCCTGCATTAATAAAAGGCGGATAGGCGTCTCCCCCACTGGGAGGTAAGGGTACCGGAATTAACATATCCGTGGTATAACGCCAGTAATAATCAGTAATCACCGTCAACCTGTTGTCAAGAAATGCCAGATCAATTCCCACATCAAACATAGTCGTAGTTTCCCATGTGGTATTTATGTTTCCAAAAGATGTCACCGCATATCCAAAATTGCTGGTTCCACCAATAGGATAGTTATAACCATCGCCAACCAGTGACAGGTAATTATATAATCCAATCTCCTGGTTACCTGTTTGCCCAATGCTCACCCTGGGTTTCAGCTGGGATATCCAGGTAAGATTCTGCATAAAATCCATATTGTGAATATTCCATCCTGCGGAACCTGAATAAAACAGTCCCCATCGATTCTCAGGAGTGAAGCGCGATGAACCGTCAGCACGTATGACCCCCTCGATGATAAATTTATTATCAAAATTATAGTTTACACGGGCAAAGACTGAAAACAAGGACCATCCTGTGGCGAATTCATCAGCCCCTTTATATAAAGATAATCCGTTACCCAGGTAGCGGAGATAAGATGCCTGGTCGGGAAAGTCGCGGTCAGTTCCAACCTGCTCATGGAAACCATTCCTGATGGCTTCAATACCCCCCAGGAAGGTGGTATGATGTTTTTCATTAAATGTTTTTTGGTAGGTCAGCGTATTGGTCCAGTTCCATGTGAAGGCAGTTTTCATTCCCCTGGTCATACTGTTAGGACTATTGATGCGGCCATCTGTTCCCCAATTCTCATTAAAGCGCTTTTCTGCAGTGATGGGCAGGTCAACCCCAAAATCGGTCCGGAAATCCAGGCCCTCAATGATCTTGAAGTCGGCAAAAATATTTCCAAATAAACGATACCTGTCTGCCGTCCAGTCATATTTATTGGCCAGTCCCACCGGGTTATACCCATCTCCAAACCAGGTATTCAATTTTGCCCGGTCATATCCTTCGAACATGGGAAGGTCACTGTATTCGCCATTTGGTTCATATACCGGAACCGGTGGGGTTCTGAAATACGCATACCGGATCACACTACCACCATTGCCACCATATCCATCGCCTGAGGCACCAATGATCTCCCTTTGCGAATAAGAAAAGTTAAGGTTTGTTCCCACCCTTACCCAATCTGCTACCCGGGTGCTGATGGCTGTCCTGAAATTTAACCTCTTGTAGTCAGAATTCAGGATGATCCCCTCCTGTTGCATATATCCACCCCCGATCAGAAAATTCGATTTCTCATCGCCACCGCTCACTGTCATCTGATAATTTTGCATCACTGCAGGTTGGAAAATCTCATTAAGCCAATTTGTATTGGATAGTTGCGGATAAATATCCTCCGGGATAGGATCCCGTCCATCATTTGCTGCTGCCTCATTAAAGATGCTCAAATATTCCCCCGTATTACACATGGGAGTGAGCTTCCCGTGTGTCTGCAATCCAACATATGCATTGAAAGAAAAGCGGGTTTTTCCTGCTACCCCTTTTTTCGTTTTAATGATAATGACTCCATTCCCTGCCCTTGATCCATAGATGGCTGCTGATGCGGCATCTTTAAGCACAGTCATGGATTCAATATCATCCGGGTTGATGATATCACTGACATTTTTAGTCGGAACACCGTCAATGATATAAAGTGGATCATTATTATTAATGGTTCCGAGCCCCCTGATCCTGACTTTTATCTGTTCCCCCGGTGCACCGGAAGTCTGGCTAACCTGCACTCCGGCAGCCTTGCCCTGGAGGACCTGGTCGACACTGATGACAGGTAAGCTAACGATCTCATTTGTTTTAATGGAGGAAATGGCTCCAGTTACATCGCTTTTCCGTTGGACACCATAGCCAACGACCACCAATTCTTGCATCATCTCAGCTTCTTCCTGAAGCACAACATCACGTATTATCTTTGCTTCGGGATCGGCAAACGACATATACTCCTGCGTCTTAAATCCAATAAAAGAATAAACCACGGTTATAGAATCCCCTGTAACATCACTTTGCTTAATAGTCAGAATGTAGTTTCCATTAAAATCTGAAGTCGTACCTATAGTAGTTCCTTTCAGGTAAATGGAAACACCAGGCAATTCATTACTCTCCTGATCCGTAATTTTTCCTGTAATGGTTTGAGCGTTGGATGAAAGAATGGCTAAAAGGAATAAAACAAGGATGCCAATTCCCTTGTAAATTTGTTTCATAATGGATCTTTATTATGTATATAAGGTTAATCTATAAACCAGTCAAATCACAATAAAGCAAATACACCCCCGCCAAAAATCTTAATCCTCTAGATATCTACTACCTACAAATATAAAGAAACTTTAGGTTGAATTAACATGCTGTTGATAAATAATAATCGGTGAACGGTGAACGGTGAACGGTGAACTGCATCCTGGATCACAATAATAAATTTTGCAAACCATCCCTCACCTCCACTTCAATATCTTCCAGATAAGCTTTTGTCTGCAGCACATTATTATGCTTCAAGGCCATGCTGATCTCCGGTAGTGGGGCACCTTCCCGGTACAATACACTGGCAAAGGTATGCCTTATCATGCCGGAAGTAATTTTCATGTTAATCCCCAGGAAATGTGCGATCTCCGTCATATTCTCATTGAATTGTTTACGGGCGGTACGGATGAGCTGTTTTTGCCTTCCCGATTGAACATCAGTTTCATTCAATACGGGGAATACATATTTTGATTGATGGTTCCAGTAATGGTCGAGAATTTTTTGCATCTCCTTATTGATCCGGATCACATATTTCTTCCCGGAACGCAAACGGGTGTATTCCATTCTGTCTCCATGTATGGCTGGCCATTTCAGCAGGGCAAGGTCCTGAAAGTCCATTCCTCCGGCCAGGTAAGAGAATACAAAGTAATTTTTTGCATTAAAATGAGAGGTACGGGGTATGGCACTGTATTCTATAATCTGTTTAACCTGGTCTTTATTTAAAGCCATCCTTTTTACACTTGAACCTGGTTTGGGTATCCGGAAACCATCAGGATTTGATTTATTCACAAATGGATAATTGTCTTTTTCGACAAGGCCTTCGTCTATTGCCTTATTATACAATGCCCTGAGGGTCCTAAAATATATTTGTGTGGTATGAGGGCTTACTTTAAAGCCCCTGCGGCTTATTTGCGAGCTCATGAAAGCCCTGAAACCATTAAGAAATTCCTTGTCGATATCATTGAATAAGAGATCATGGCCCCGGGTGAATTTCATCACATACTGATGTGTATTGCGATAAACTGCGGCATTGCTCTGTTGATTGTTATCTTTTAACTGCAAAACGGTCTCCCTGAAATATTTTGAAACCGTGGCTCTCTTAAATATGGCCTGCTGGAAATTTTTGCGAAATGCTATAAAGGAAATTGGTTCATCATGGCAGGCAAATTCATTCAATACAATTTTCGCCTGCTCAAGCCATCCGCGGATCATTAAATTCTTCTTTCTAAACCCATCAACGACTCTTTCAAACTGATTAATTTCAGGGTTCCATTCATGCTCAAAACAAGCATATCCAGTTGAAATGTAACTTCGCTTACGCATCTGCGTATAACGCAAAACAACAGGGTGCCTGCCATCCTTGTGCCGCTTGATCTTCAAAAGAATAATATTTACCGTTGCCATATATTAGTATACACTTTAGCGTACACAAATATAATAAAAATTATATTCTGT
>JAUXCL010000171.1 GCA_030618905.1 Bacteroidales bacterium
ATACTCAGGTGATGATGGAAGTGACAGCACGAGGATCCAGGTTGTCAATTACGTGTGGAAAAGTGACCGGATACTAAGTCCCTCTGTCGACCACAGCCAATTTGAGATCTTACAACAGGAATTTGAAAATGCCCATGATGTTACTGCAGCATGTCTCGAATGTCATAACCAGCGCGACCAGGAAGTGATGGCTACATCCCACTGGCGCTGGCAACGGGAGGAAGAAATTGAAGGCAAAGGAATGGTGGCATTGGGCAAGAAAAATGTCCTGAATAATTTCTGTGTGGGAGTATCCGGAAGTGAAGGAACCTGTACAAGGTGTCATATTGGTTATGGCTGGAAAGACAATACTTTTGATTTTGATGAGCCTACTAATATTGATTGCCTGGTATGCCATGACAATTCCGGTATCTATAAAAAAGGAAGAGGAATAGCCGGATATCCTGATGAATCTGTCAACCTGGCCTACGTAGCCCGCCATGTTGGCCCGCCTAAGAAAGAAAATTGCGGTGTTTGTCATTTCTGGGGAGGTGGCGGCAATAATGTTAAACATGGCGACCTGGAGGAAGCGATGCTTGATTGTTCAAGGGAAGTTGATGTGCACATGACTTCGGCTGGGGAGGACATGACCTGTGTAGATTGCCATGTCACTGAAAAGCACCGGATGGCTGGAAAATTGTATGCTTTATCCTCTGAAAACATAAACAGGGTAACTTGTGAACAATGCCATAGCTCCAAACCGCATAATGATAATATTATTGACCAGCATTACCTCAGGGTTGCATGCCAGACCTGTCATATACCGGTTTATGCCAAAGTAAACGCTACCAAAATGATTTGGGATTGGTCCACGTCAGGCAAGCTGGATGAAAATGGCCATGCCATGCATGAGAATGATGCCTATGGAAATCATGCCTATATGTCAATCAAAGGCAGGTTTGTCTGGGATGATCATGTTGTTCCGGAATATTATTGGTTTAATGGCATGGCGAACCATCAGCTGATCACCGATAAGATCGACACCATTCCGGTACAAATGAATTCCCTGGATGGTGCATACCGGGATAAAGGAAGATTCCAAAAAACCAACAGGCCATCCAAGATCTGGCCTGTAAAGGTTCATCGTGGGAAACAAATATATGACCCGGTGAATATGACCCTGGTGCAGCCCAAGCTTTGGGACCTGGAAGATGGAGCAGGTGCCTATTGGAAGGATTTTGACTGGACAATTGCAGCAGAGCGTGGAATGGAATACCTGGGACTGCCCTTTAGCGGTGAATATGATTTTGTTGCAACTGAAATGTACTGGCCACTCAGTCACCAGGTATCACCTAAAGAATCTTCACTGCAATGTATTGATTGCCATACAAGGAGTGGTGGACGATTGGAAAAACTTGATGATTTCTACCTGCCTGGCAGGGATCAGGATGCCAATATCGAAGTGGCAGGGATCATTTTGGTTATCATGGCATTCGCAGGCATAACTGTTCACATGCTGTGCCGGATTTTCTTTGGTGGAACCTGTAAATTGAATAACTAGATTAAAACAAAAACGATGAAAAAGGTTTATTTATATAAAGGATTCGAAAGATTCTGGCACTGGGCCCAAGCTCTATTGATCTTGTTTTTGATGATCACCGGATATGAGATCCATGGTTCTTACCATCTGTTTGGTTATGAATTTTCAGTCAGGTGGCACGACATAGCCGCCTGGGCCTTACTTGTGCTAATTGTCTTTTCCATATTCTGGCACATCACCACCGGGGAGTGGAAACAATATGTTCCAACCCGTAAAAACCTGAGGGCACAGATCGAATATTACCTTACCGGGATATTCAGGAATGCACCACACCCGACTGGGAAAAGGGTGTTGAGCAAGCTGAACCCTTTGCAGCGCTTGACTTATACCGGGCTAAAGGTGTTTATCATACCCCTGATGGTATTTTCCGGTTTGCTATACATGTTTTTTAATTATCCGGACAAGGGCATTGAGCTTAGCAGCTTGGAAACAGTTGCATTGCTGCATACCTTTGGAGCTTATGCCCTGATTGCTTTCATAATCGTCCATTTATACCTGATTACAACAGGTAAAACGATCTTCTCCAATTTAATGGCCATGATTACCGGGTGGGAAGAATTAGAAGAAGAAGAGGTAAAGGAGGTGGTGAAAGATGTTTTGCATGGTGCGGAACAAATTATTAAATCGACCAATCATAGAAATGGCAAGAAAGACGATACTGATGTTCAGGAAATGATTTCTGAAGCCATATCGGAAAATGGACATAAAAGATTAATCAAATAAATAAATAACCAGATATGAAAACCAGAAGAAATATTTTACTATTCACCTTAATGCTGGTCACCCTTGCTTTCTTTTCATGCAGCAATTGTGGCAAGAAATATGCATCTGCAGACCTCCTGGTAGAAGATTTAAGTGCAAACCTGGAAGTCATTAAGGTCGAACAATTGAAAACCAAACTCGACAGTTTTGAAATGTTCTACCTGATTGATGTCAGGGAAGCCAATGAACATTACCATGGATTTATCCCCGGGTCTATTCATGTATGTTGCGGATCCATCGCTTTCAAAATGGATAATGATGAGTTCTGGGAAAATGAAATGACTTATACTCCCGAAAAGACAGATGAAATTGTGGTGTACTGTAAAAAAGGAAAACGATCAGTGATTGCTGCTTCTCTCCTGGATCGCCTGGGGTATAAAAATGTGAAATTTGTCGAAGGGGGATGGAAAAAATGGGAACTTACTTATCCGTTGATGTATGAAAAGAAGCTTGAAAATCTTGGACACACAGAAGAAAAAGCAGATGCAGGGGGATGTTAACGATATTGCCATCCATTGGTTTGGATTGGTTTTTCGGGAATTTTGATCCGTTCTAATGGTCTTTTCGGTAAGAGATTCCTGTAAGCTGATTTACATGAGTAAATAAAGCGGCACCATCCGTCATTTGGCGGGTGGTGTTTTTTGCGGGAAGCGCCCTTCGGCTACGCTCAGGACAAGTTTCGCGGGAAGGGTAATTTTTATTAGAATTTCAGGTGTTTGACGGATACTCCCTGATTCTTTAGCTCAAGAAGGGCATCAATTCCTATGCTGATCTGTTTCTCAACAAACTTTTCTGTTACCAATTTGTCAATTTCGTCTGTCTTCACCCCTTCAGGGATCATGGGTTGGTCGCTGACCAGCAGGAGTGCACCGGTAGGTATCTCATTGATAAAACCAGTCAGGAATATTGTTGCTGTTTCCATATCGATACCCATTACCCGGATATACCTCAGGTACTCTTTGAATTCCTGGTCATGCTCCCAGACCCTTCGGTTGGTAGTATAAACAGTGCCTGTCCAGTAGTCCAGGTCAAACCTGGTGATGGTACTTGAAACAGCTTTTTGCAGGTTAAAGGCCGGTAAAGCGGGCACCTCTTCCGGGAGATAATCGCCAGTTGTTCCCTCGCCCCTGATAGCAGCAATGGGCAGGATGAAATCACCTATCTTGTTTTTCTTTTTCAAGCCACCACATTTTCCAAGGAACAATACTGCTTTGGGTTGTATAGCTCCGAGCAGGTCCATGACTGTTGCTGCGTTGGCAGAGCCCATCCCGAAATTAATCATGGTGATATCGTTAGCAGTAGCATTGGGCATGGGCTTGTTCATGCCTTTGATTTTTGAACCATTGATACCGGAAAAGATGCTGAGGTATTTATTGAAGTTGGTCAGAAGGATGTATTTGCCGAAGTCTTCGAGTTCAGTACCGGTGTACCTCGGCAACCAGTTTTCAATAATTTCTTTTTTGGTTTTCATATGCCCGAATAGGTTTGTATCTGATAAAGATAAGGAATTTCAATCCATGTTCCACAGCGTCATGTTCAAGATATCGCGCCCCTACAGGGCGCAAATACTTGTGACCATAATTTATCCTACCGACATCAGGCCCCTCCGGGGCCGGGTTTCAATAATTAGCCCGGGTCCCATAAGGACCAAACAATGATAAGAGCCTGAAGGTTTTGCATATCAACGAACGCGGGGTCCTGTAGGGACCAGATATCGGTAGAAATGAATTAGTGGGTTAGCCACAGCGCCCTGTAGGGGCGCGATAAATGGGAATTTATAAAAAACAAAGCCCTTCCACAACGTGAAAGGGCTTTGCCGAAGTACCCAGGGCGGGACTTGAACCCGCACGGCCCAAGGGCCATTGGATTTTAAGTCCAACGTGTCTACCAATTCCACCACCTGGGCATCCTTTGCCAGCCGGAGCTTTAGCGCAGGCTCGCGATTAAAAATCCCGACCACCATAATCAGACATATCTGAACCAGCAACCGGGATTTTAGAGCGGAAAACGGGACTCGAACCCGCGACCCCGACCTTGGCAAGGTCGTGCTCTACCAACTGAGCTATTTCCGCAGTTTTTCAATTTGGAAGGCAAATTTACTTAAATTTTCATAAACTGCAATAATTAGAGGAAGAATTTTCTATTTCACGTTTCCCCCAGTAATTTTTTAATCTCATTCAGCTTCATCAATGCCTCTACCGGCGTCAGGGTATTCACGTCGGTACTCAGTATGTCTTCTTTAATCTCCTGCAGAAGGGGATCATCCAACTGGATGAAACTCAGCTGGAATTCGTCTTCCGGCTTGCCTCTCTTTTTACTCCCCCTGGTCAACTGCTCATTGCTGTGGGATTTCTCCAATTGCTTCAAAATAGCATTGGCCCTGGCCAGGACTGTTTGTGGCATGCCGGCCATCCTGGCCACATGGATCCCAAAGCTGTGCTCACTGCCCCCGCGTTCCAACTTTCTTAAAAAGATGACTTCATTCTTTACTTCCTTGACGGTCACATGATAGTTCTTGATCCTTGGCATGGATGCGGCCATCTCATTCAATTCATGATAGTGGGTGGCAAACAGGACCTTGGCTTTGAAAAGGGGGTGATTGTGTATGTATTCGGTGATGGCCCACGCAATAGAGATGCCATCATATGTACTTGTTCCTCTCCCGATTTCATCTAATATGATCAGGCTGCGATCAGAGATATTGTTCAGGATGCTTGCAGCTTCATTCATCTCAACCATAAAGGTGGATTCCCCGGAAGAGATATTGTCGGAGGCCCCAACACGGGTAAAAACTTTATCTACCAGTCCGATCTTTGCGGTTTCAGCAGGAACAAAAGAACCCATCTCAGCCATCAGAACGATCAAAGCAGTTTGCCTTAACAAAGCCGATTTCCCCGACATATTAGGACCGGTTATGATGATGATCTGTTGCTTCTCATTATCCAGATACACATTATTGGGAA